>CACZPQ010000107.1 GCA_902783185.1 uncultured Erysipelotrichaceae bacterium | reverse complement strand
TAGTGTTTTACTTCACTTTCTGCATCTTCTCCTGTTGCATTTATTATTAATCTACTTGATCTTGGTGCATATATTACACTTGTTACTATTGGTTTTGTTTCATCTATTGTATTTATTTCATAATTTGCTGTTCTTGTTTCATTTACTCCATCATCTGCTTTGGCCATGATTGTACAGTTATGTTCTACTGTGATTGGTTCTGTATATTCTTCCCAAGTTGCACCATTATCAAATGAGTAATATAATGGCATATTTGAATCTACATGATTTATAAATACCTTCTTGTTCTCACTCCACTCATCTAATGCAGGTTCAAAACTTATTATTGGCTCTTCTTTTGCATTTGTCTTTGCTGTTATATGATATACTTCTCCCTTATTTCCATCATAATCAACTGTATATACATATAATGTATATTCTGTATCTGCACTTAATCCCTTATATGTATATTCTTTTGTGTCACTTGCTTCATAGTGCTCATTATCTGTTGAAAAATAGTATTCTCTTATATTTCCTTCGTCATTTAAGCCATCCACTGATACTTTTATTGTTCCTGTTGTTGTCTCTACTACATTTATATATCTTACTCCTGGATTTCCATTATCTACATTTTCTACTTTATAACTTGCTTCTTTACTCCATACTTCATTCTCATTTAAACTCTTTGCATATATTACTGCTTCATTTTCTTCAACTTCAAATGGTCCTATATAATCTATCCATCCTGTTGTTCTTCCATCTTTATATACTATCTTATATTTATATTCTTTCATCTTGCTTACATAATCTATTGTTATTCCTAATTTACTTGTCCAATTTGTTGTATCTGGTATTATTACTGGTGTTGGTATTTCTCCTATGTTCCATCTCATTCCTATGTTTGCTATTATATTTGCTAGACTATCATCTATTATGTACCAGTCACCTTTAAATTCTACTTCGTTTCCTTCTTCATCTTGTAATTTTATTACTAATATATCATCATGTATTAATTCATCTTTATATTCTGGTTTGATTAATAATATTCCTTCACTTGGATACTTCTTCCATTCTCCATCTTCTCCATATCTATACTCTCTTTGCTCTGGATCTGATGTTGTTGGATAATTTAATTTGATTAAATAATACTTTCCTTTATCTAATACTGCGGTTGTTATATCATGTATATTTGTTATTGTATATGTACTTGTTGCTATATTATGATTTATATCTTCACTATACGCATATATTGTTGTATTATTCTTTTCTATATTAAATGATCCATTATAGTTTTGTAAAGACCCTCCATCTATGCTGTATTTTCTTACTGTTGCTGCACTATCATATTCTATTTGTACATCTACATCACTTGCTATTATTCCATTTTTTGGGTTTGCTAAAATTTCTGGATCTGTTAATCCTATTGGTAAGAAGTTTACTATTCTTTCATTTGTTCCTAGTCCTCTTATCTCTTCGTTTGTTTCATATAAGTATATTGTTGTATTTCTTGTTATATTAAATGGCTCTTCATAATCATGCCATGTATCATTGTTTCCTAACTTATATTTCTTTACTGTTGCTCTTTCATCATATACTAGTCTTACTTTTACTTCATTTACACTATTATATTTATTTTGTCCATTTGGGTCTATTATTATCTCTGATTCTAATTTTGTTGGTTTAATTGGATTTACATTATTTATTGTTAACTCATCATATGAATATCCATTTATATTCTTCGCTCTTGCATATACTGTTGTATTATTTGTTACATTAAACTCTCCATGATATGCTCTATAATATATTCCATCAAAACTATACTCTACTAAATTATAATCATATGCTTCTATTCTTACACTTACTTTATCTACTAATCCTACTGTTGTGTATGGATTTGGTGTTGCTACTATATTTACTGTTGGTTTATTTGTGTTTCTTATGTTATCTACTCTATAATAACTTGTTCTTGATTTTAATCCATCACTTTTTCTTATTGTATATGCTGTTATATGACAATTACTACTTACACTAAATGCCCCTGTGTATTTCTTTGTTGTTCCTCCATTTATACTGTAATATATATCTCCTTCATATGCACTTGTCATTGTTATCTCTACTGGTGTTGTTGTCTCTCCTGTCTTATTTGCTCTGATTGTTGGTCCACCTAAATTGTTCATTAATGTTACATATACATTTCTTGTATCTGTTCTTATTATTCCATCTGGATCTGTATATTCTCCTCTTGCATATACTCTTGTTCCACCTATTACACTTATTGCTTTTGTATATCTTGTCCAGTTTGTTCCATCTAAACTATAATATAGTCTTGTTCCTGAATAATTTGCACTTATTGTTGCTTTTCCTACTTGATCTACATATAGATATGATGGTGCATTTATCTCTACTCTTAATAATGATGTCCCTATATATTTTGCTGCATATTTTGTTTGCTTACTTCCATCACTATTTGTCTTTTCAGCTACTGCCTCTACATATGTATTATTATCTACTTTAAATGTTCCTGTGTATTCTTTCCATTCTCCTCCGTTGATTCTATATCTTACATAGTTTGTTGGATAATTTACACTTATACTTACTGGTGTTTTTGTTCCATATGGTATATCGTTTTCACTATTTATATATACTCTTAATCCGTTTTTATCTTCGCCTACTGTTAGACTGTCCCATGCCCATCTATCATTGTTGTCATTGTCTTTATATTTTGCTCTTACACTTACTGTTGTATTTACTCCTACATTTACTAATTTATACTTCGAATGACTTCTTACTTCTGCATTTTGCCATTCTCCTCCATTTACTTGATACTCTAATTTTTGTAGGTTATGGTCTGTTGATACATATACATCTGCTCTCTCTGTTACATCTATATCTTCTGGTGCTGATAAGTATACTCTATATGAATTACTATCTTCTCCATCATATACTTTCTCCCAGTCATATCCTGTTGTTACTCCACTAAATACATTTCCTTCTCTTGTTGTTACACTCCTTGTTGCACTCGCCTTTGCTTCGATTACTGTATTTCTTGTTACTTCAAATTCTCCTACGTAATCTTTCCATTCTCCATAATTTATTCTATATCTTCTATTCTCGGCATCTGTTGCATAATTTATTCTTACTGTACTTTTTTCTTCTCCATTTACTTCCCATGGTGTTGCATCTATACTTATTTGGACATTACCAAACAAGGAACTTGCATTCCACTCTCTTTCTTTTATAAATACTGCATCTGTATTTCCTACTGTTCTTCTACTTAATTCTTCTCCTGTGCTTGTATTATATGTCTTTAATTCCTTTGTTACTCGAGCTTCTATTACTGTCTTTGGCCCTACAAAGAATCCCTCACTGTATTCTTGCCATTCTCCTCCATTGATTCTATATTCCTTTGTTATTGCCTCTTCATCATATTTTATTTCTACATATGTCCTATCAAAGTCATATACTTCAAAGCTCTCTGGTCTTATATCTACTATTGGTCTTCCTTGTTGCTCTACTATCTCTGCTCCGTCTAAATCGTATTTTATATATACATTTCCTACATCTTCGATTTTTACTTTTATTGGACCTACATATGGTTGCCAGTCACTTCCATTACTTCCATCTCTTAGTGCATTATCACTATTTAATCTCCACATTCTGTTTGTTGAATTGTCTGGATAATATAAGTTTAATAATACCCATCCATCCCATTCTTCATCTGATCCTTCTTGATAGTCTACTCTTATTTCTTTACTTGTTGATGCACTTAATCCATTATTTCCTCTTGCTACACATCTGATTTTATACTCTCCTATTCCTAGTTTTGTTGTGTCTGTTATTATATTGCTATTTTGGTCCTTACACTCTACTTCTCCTCCTGTTGGCCCAAATTTATACCATGATGGTAATGGATAGTTGTCTCCATATTTTATTACTGCTGGTACATCTCTTAAACTTATCTCTGGTACTATTTTGTCTTTATCTAAATCACATTCCCTGTCACATAGCCCATCTTTATCATCATCACAGTTTCTATCACATGTGCCATCGCCATTTGTATCACAATTTAAATCACATGTGCCATCTTTATCTTCATCACAATTTAAATCGCATTTGCCATCGCCATCTGTGTCACAGTTTATATCACATGTGCCATCACCATCTGTATCACAATTCAAATCACATTT
>CACZPQ010000106.1 GCA_902783185.1 uncultured Erysipelotrichaceae bacterium | reverse complement strand
TTACCTCCTTTATTTCATAAAAAAAGAATAGTCCTGTACTAGCAACTATTCTATTTTGACATTGTGAATATAGAAAGAAGTTCCTATGTCCGGCAAAGTCAAATGGTTCAATAATATAACCTTTCGGTTATAAATATATTATACTATTTTCGACAAAATTCGACAATTCCTTATTTAGGGAATATCTTACTATTAAATGATCATAATATCCTAATCTTCCGAACATTTTAGATTATTAATAGTACCCCTAGAATATCAGCTAAGAAATGTGGTATCCAACTACACCATGCATTATCCGTTTCTTTAAACACTAAACCAAATAATGATGAATCTATAAATACAAATAATAAATCATATGCTACTACTATAAAACTTCCTGAACTATAATGTCCTAATGCAAACAATAAAGAAGTTAAAATAATTGATGGGATAAATTTAATTATTTTAGTTGTTTGTTTTTGGAAAAATCCTCTCCATGCAATTTCCTCACCTAATGTTAGAACTGCCATAAGCAATATTGTTTTTATTAAATCTTCTGATATAGCAAAACTTGCTCTATTATTTACATGTTCATTAAATTCTGGTAGAAACTTATTTGCAATTACCGTAGATAATATACATGTTATAAAAGGTAATATAGCAAACACTATTGCCTTTGGATGTTCTTTAAAATCTTTAAATATTGTTTTTATATTTAAACCTTCATCTTTATTCTTATTTGCTTTTCTAGTAACAAAATAAGCAATTACTCCAACTATAACAGAAATACCTGATAGTTTTAATACATCTCCGTCAATTTTAATATTTAATAAATTTGTAAATGATAATATAGCCATTACTATTAAAAATATTAATACACTTTTACTTATCTTTTTCATTTTAATCAACTCCTCTATTAAACATTATATCATACTTTTATATAAGTTTAATACATCGTAAAATTACTAAAAAAAGATAAGATTGTTTCTCACCTTAATGTACGGGAATATCTTAATATTCTGATCTAATTGATAAATTGTAATTCATTGATTTGATTATTTTTTAGGATATCTTATCAAATCATGTTCATAAACTTTCTCTTTAAACTTTCTATCCTGATAATGATTAAATCCTAAATGTTCATATTTTTGCATTTTCAATATTCCATCAGTTGATACAATACAAGGAATTCCTAATTCATCAGCTTTATCAAATGCAATTTGAACTAATCTTCTCATATATCCTTTATTTTGATACTCTCTTTTTACTACCAACATCTCAATTTGAATAAATTTTTTGTTTTCTTTTTTTAGCTTATTTTCTAATGACTCTCCTGACGATTTCATATCTTTAAAAAAATGAATTGTCCCTTTGATTCCCATACTTTTAACACTACCAATTATTAAATCTTTCATTCCTAAAAAGCTCACTTTACTTGTAGGTTCTGAAATCATTATATAACCCTCTTGCTTTTCACTTATTGTATATAACCAACCACTTTTTATTCCAGCTAATGCAAAGCCTTTCATATAAGCTTCTATTCCTTTTTTTCCTTTACATAGATAATAAATACCTTCCTCTATATCTTCATATTTATATTCACTAAATGCTTTTGTAATTTCATTCATTGATTCTTTTGACACATTTTTTAATTTCATTATTCTTCTCCCACATAACTAATATTTTTTGATTCAGATGTTATAATTTAAACTACAAATTACTATTTGTCTTTCTAATTATACCATTTTTCTTAATTTTAATAAATCGTATTATTACTATTTTACGAATTAATTTAAACATAAACATAAAACCCTGCTCCAAGAGTAGGGTTAATATTTATAATTGGTGCCTCTAGTCAGAGTCGAACTGACACTTTCATCACTGAAAAATAGATTTTGAGTCTATCGCGTCTACCAATTTCGCCATAGAGGCAAGTACAAGAATATTATAGCATAAATTATTTATTTTTTAACAATATTTATTATATTTTTATAAATTATTTTAATAATCTATCTTCTAATTCTTGAACTGCCTTTTTATCATCTTCTTCTAGAGAATGAGTATAAACGTTTAAAGTAGTATAAATATCACTATGTCCGAGTTTTCTTGAAACAGTAGCAATAGGGACACCTAAACTAATTAAGTAAGTTGCACATGTATGTCTCAAATCATGAAGTCTAATTTGCTTAAAATTGTTTCTTTTTAGAAAACTTTTCCATGCTCGACTTAACCATTCTGGTTTCATACATCCACCAAATATTGATTGAAATATATA
>CACZPQ010000105.1 GCA_902783185.1 uncultured Erysipelotrichaceae bacterium | reverse complement strand
CCAGAAGAAACAAGTCTTCAAAAAATAATAAAAAATGAATTAATTAATGGTACAGTATTTAATATTGGAATTGGTACCTTAAAAGGAGTTGATCCAAATGAATGAAAATAAAACAAATATAAATTGGTATCCTGAACAGGTGCCAGATGCACACGCACCAAACAAGAAAAAGGGTGTATTTCCAATTCAGGAGATGGGTAACCAAACAATTAAAATTAGACATGTTTGTGATCAAAGTATAGCTAGATGTAATAAAAATATGGCAACATCTTTAATAGATAATAAAAGAGAAAGACAAGAAACTATTGAAGGAAAACATACAAAAGAAATTGCTAAGGTTAAAACCTTAAGAAAATAGTAAATGAAGAGATGCTTAAAACCCATAAAAAAATCAGATGTAATGATCTGCTTTTTTTATAGTACTATGATACTCGCTTATTTAAAATTCTCGTGTATTTATTAGATATTTTTGTACTATCCATTTCCTCAACTTCTGATAGATATCTTTTAAAATCTTCTTCTAAAAATTTCTTTATTGCTTCATATTTTTCTTTAGTTGTAAACTCTTTTCGATAAAATTTTCTATAATCGCCAACCCAAACAAAATTTATTGAATTTAATTTATCTATTTGTTCTTGAGTTAAGGTACAATGATTATATGTATAAGAACCATTATCTAATTTTGTTCCGTTAAAGAATATATTCCTATATTTACCTATAATTGGTCCTAAATAAATATCCTTGTACTTTCCAAAATAAGATTCTGGATATACATTATTATGTAATTCTAAATATTCTTTTAATAAAATAAAAGCCTCATCAAAAGTATGGCTTCTACATGTATTTCTTCTCATGTTATGTCTTCCCTTAAAAATTAACAAATATTATAGCATGTAATTGTTACAAATACAATTATATATTTTAGTTTTTTATGATATAATTATTTGTAGATTTAAAGGAGTTGATCCAAATGAATAATAACGAAAATCAAAGTGTTGCTAAAACCAATATCAACTGGTACCCGGGCCATATGGCTAAGACCAAAAGATTAATAAACGAAAGTAAAGATTTAATTGATATTGTATATGAATTAATAGATGCTCGTATACCTAAATCTTCTAAAATTGAAGATAAAGATAATTTATTACTTAATAAACCACATATTTTGATTATGACTAAATATGATTTATGTGATAAAGTAGAAACTGATAAATGGATAGATTATTATAAAAATAATGGTTATAAGGTAATTAAATTAAATCTAAATGATTCTAATGTTAATTTTAAAGAGTTAATAGATGTTACAAATGAATTAATGAATGATGTTCAACAAAAAAGATTGACTAAAGGGTTAAAAGAAAAAGAAATAAGGGCATTAGTGCTTGGAATTCCAAATGTGGGTAAATCAACATTTATCAACAGATTTATTGGTAAAAATGTTGCTAATACTGGTAATAAACCTGGTGTAACCACTAACTTAGTATGGTTAAAATCTAAATCAAATATATTATTATTAGATACTCCGGGAATTCTTTGGCCTAAAATAGAAGATGAAGAAGTTGCGTTAAATCTTGCCTCTATGTCTGCTATTAGAGAGGAAGTATTACCAATAGGAAAAGTAGCATGTCATATTTTAGAAAAATTAAATATATATTATAATGATAAACTTCAAAATAGATATGGAATCAATAATATTGATGATATTATTGAAACTTATGATATAATTGGTAAGAAAATTGGTGCATATAAAAATGGTGAAGCAGATTATAATAGAGTAAGTGAAGCAATAATAAATGATGTGAAATCAGAAAGAATTAAAGATATTACATTTGATAGAAAGTAGATAATTATGGATAAAAAAGAAGTACTAAAAAAATTAAAAGAATTAGAAATAAATAAAGATGAATATATTATTATAAGTGGTGCTAGTTTAGTACTTCATGATTTAATCGATGTAACAAAAGACATCGATCTTTCTTGTTCAAAGGAAGTTTATGATAAGATTTCTTGGCCAACAAAACTTGGATATTTAGGAAAAGAGATTAAATATTATGATTGTTTTGAAATATCTAATAATTTATATGACCCAAATAATATTGATATTATTGATGACTATAAAACAATGCATTTAGAAAAATGTTTAGAAGTAAAAAGATTATTTAATAGACCTAAAGATAAGAAAATAATAAATAAATTAGATTTATTACTAGGACAAAATGATAATTATAGGTATGAAAGAAAATTAATTGAACAAGGTGTTAAATTGATAGCTGGTGTTGATGAGGTGGGTAGAGGTCCTTTAGTTGGCCCTGTTGTTGCAGCAGCCTGTATATTACCGCTAAATTATCACTTAGATGGGCTTACTGATTCAAAAAAACTAAGTGAGAAAAAAAGAAATGAATACTTTGAAATTATAAAAAGAGATGCAATTTCTTATGGTATTGGAATAATTGATGCTAAGATTATAGATGAGGTAAATATTTATGAAGCATCTAAACTAGCAATGATTGATGCAATTAATAATTTAAGTGTAAAACCACAGCACTTATTAATAGATGCTATGAAATTAGATATTGATATAAATCAAACAAGCATTATTAAAGGGGACTTTTTGTCTGAATCAATTGCTGCAGCTTCGGTAATTGCTAAGGTTACAAGAGATGAAATGATGTATGAATTAGATAAAAAATATCCAATGTATGGTTTTAAAAAGCATAAAGGATATCCAACTAAAGAGCATATAGAAAATGTAAAGAAATATGGTGTTTTAGATAATTATCGTTTTACATATAAGCCAATTTGTGATTTAATATATAAGAGTGAAGTTGAAGGAGTAGATAAGAATGAAGTTATTAACAAATAAAATATTAAAAACATTTTTAATATTATTTTCTATTATTATGGTTATAGAAATAATATTTAAATTTGTTATGAATATGCCAGTATTTGATTGGTCATTATTTAGAATTGCAATGTCTGCTGCGGGTTTTTCTGCACTTATGGCAGTTATTTTATCATTTGCAAATAATATAGTAAGAAATATTTTTATAATAATTACTACTATTTATTTGACTGTATATGCTATTGTACAAGCTGGTTTTAATAATTATCTTGGTACATTTATGTCAATTGCAACATCATCACAAGCGGGTGCTATTGGTGATTTTGTAGGAGACTTCTTTGCAAGTTTTAAACCAGTATATTATTTAATGGCAATCCCTTTAGTATTATTTATAGTATTATTTATAATATTTGAAAAAAGAATTAATACTTATGAAGCTAATTTGGAAGTATCATTTATTGATAAAATAAAAGGTAAAAAGAAAAAAGAAGCTGCTATTGAAGAACAAAAACAAGAAAAAAAGAAAAAACTATTTAAAAATAGATTAATATTTGGCGGTGTATTTGTTGGTACAACTATATTATATATTGCATCAATCTTTATACCTTTTATGCAAAATGAACTACAAATGGTATCTAATAAAGATTTATTTAATAATCCATCTATGCCTAATATTACTGTTAGTCAATTTGGTATTGAAAACTTTGCTTTTTTAGATGTTAAAGCATTAATTTTACCATCTTCAGATGAAGAAATTGAAATAAATATGTCAAATAATAATAATAAACCTGTTGTTATTGAAGGGGTTGACTATACAAGATATATTGATGATAGTGCATGGAAAGCTCTAGCTGAAGAGGAAACTGTACCTGACTATAAGAAATTAAATAATTATTTCTTAAATAAAGAAATAACACCTAAAAATGAAAAAACAGGAATATTTAAAGGTAAGAACTTAATTATTGTTATGATTGAGACTGGTTCTAGTGTATTATTTGATTATCCAGAATACTATCCTAATATGGCTAAGTTATATAATGAAGGATGGACATGGACTAATTCATTCTCACCTAGAAATGCTTGTTCAACTGGTAATAATGAAATGAGTGGTATTACATCGCTATATACAATTAATAGAAATTGTACTGCAAATATATATAAAGATAATAAATATTTTGAATCTATATTCAATTTATTTAACAAAGAGAATTATAATGTAACTTCATATCATGATTATACTGATCAATATTATTATAGAAAAGAATATCATC
Organism: uncultured Erysipelotrichaceae bacterium; assembly: GCA_902783185.1. Taxonomy (GTDB): domain Bacteria; phylum Bacillota_I; class Bacilli_A; order RF39; family UBA660; genus RUG12834. Next base: position 5,588 of record CACZPQ010000105.1, on the reverse strand, counting down.
CAAATATGGGTAGTCAAAAATTCTATGGAATTGACGATTTAAAAATTAAGAGATTAGGTGGTGGAACTCAACCATGGCCTAGTGATGTAGAATTTGTTGAAAAAGCATTACCTAAATTTATTGATGAAGAAAAATTTATGGCATGGATGACAACAGTATCTGCACATATGAAATATTCTTATTCATCTGTTACAGGTGATACATATCTAAATTTATTTAAAGATAAAGATTGGAATATTCAAACAAAGAGATACATGTCAAAACTAAAATATGTTGATTTAGCATTTGGTGAAATGTTAAAAGAATTAGAGGATGCTGGAAGATTAGATGATACTGTTATAATGTTTTATGGTGATCATGAACCATATGGTTTAGATGTGAACCTTTTCCAACAAGCTGCTAAATATAATGTAACTAATGGTTATGGAGATGTTGACAGGACACCATTTATAATATATAATCCTAAATTAACACCGGAGAAATTTGATAGCTATACTTCATATATGAATATAGTACCAACACTTGCTAATTTATTTGATTTAGATTATGATCCAAGATTATATGGTGGTCAAGATTTATTCTCAAGTAATTATAAAAATGTTGTTGCATTTGCTGATGGTTCATGGAGAACTGATATTGCTTATTATGATGCAACATCAGGTAAGATTAATTATCTAGGTGATGCAACATATACAGCAGATGAAATAAAGAATATAAATACAAGAATTAAAAATGAAATTGCTATGGATAATTTAGCAATAAAAAGAGATTATTTTGAATATTTAAATCAAAAACTAAATATAGGATTTAAACCTAAAACAATTAATATTAGTAATAAAATTAATAAAAACTAGCAGTAATAATACAACAAAAGAAGGTGAATAAATGAAAAACTTAGTAATAGTTGAATCTCCAAGTAAGAGTAAAACTATTGAAAAGTATTTGGGAAAAGATTATAAAGTTGTATCTTCAAAAGGTCATATTAGAGACTTAGCTACTACTGGTAAATATGGTTTAGGTATTGATTTAGATAATAATTTTAAACCTAATTATATACCTATAAAAGGAAAAGCTAAAACTATTAAAGAATTAAAAAGCGATGCTAAAGATTCTGATATAGTTTTTTTAGCATCTGACCCTGATAGAGAAGGAGAAGCTATATCTTGGCATTTAGAAGATGCTCTTAATTTAAAAAATAATTATAAGAGGGTAGTATTTAATGAAATAACTAAACCTGCAATTGAAGAAGCTTTTAAACATCCAAGAGATATTGATATGGATTTAGTTAAATCTCAAGAAACAAGAAGAATGTTAGATAGAATTATTGGATTTAGATTATCTAAACTAATGCAATCAAAGACTGGTGGAAAGAGTGCTGGTCGTGTTCAAAGTGTTGCATTAAAACTTATTGTTGATAGAGAAAGAGAAATTGAAAGTTTTAATCCAGTTGAATACTGGAGTATAACAGCAAAATTTAATGATTTTGATGCAGCTCTTTTTAAATATAAAACTGATGATATCGAAATACACAGCGAAGATGAAGCTGATGCTATATTAGCAAAACTAAGTGAAAACTTTAATATAGATTCAATTGAGCAAAAAGAAAAGAAAAGAGCATCACGTCCTGTATTTATTACATCAACACTACAACAAGCTGCTGTAAATAAGTTATCATTTAGTGCATCTCGTACAATGAGAGTAGCACAAAAATTGTATGAAGGTGTTGATTTAGGGGATGAAACAGTTGGTTTAATTACTTACATGAGAACTGATTCAACTCGTCTATCTCCATTGTTTATTGATGAAACTTTAAAATATATTGAAAAAAATTATGGTAAAGAATATGTTGGTTATGTTAAAAAAGCAAAGAAAAATGACAATGTTCAAGATGCACATGAAGGTATTAGACCAACATCAATTACAAGAACACCAGAAAGTGTTAAAAAGTATTTAAGTGCTGATGAATATAAAATATATAAATTAATATATGAAAGAGCACTTGCTAATTTAATGGCTGATTCTAAATATTTACAAACAACTATTATTTTAGATAATAATGATTATAAGTTCAAAGCAACTGGTTCTGTAATTACATTTGATGGTTATTTATGTGTATATAAAGATACTGATGAAGATGATAATAAATTACCTGATTTAACTAATGAAAAAGTATTAACTACAAAGAATGTTGAAAAAGAACAACATTTTACTAAACCACCAGCAAGATATACTGAAAGTTCATTAATTAAGGAATTAGAGTCCCTTGGAATTGGTAGACCTTCAACATATGCGACTATTATTGATACTCTAAAAACAAGAAACTATGTTAGTGTTGAAGATAAGAAATTTATTCCAACTGATATTGGTATTGAAACAACTGATAAATTACAAGAATTTTTCTCTGATATAATTAATGTAGAATATACAGCCAATATGGAAAATGATCTTGATGAAATTGCAGATAGTAAAAAAGATAATATTAAAGTATTACAAGAATTTTGGGATAAATTTGAAGTATTAGTTGAAAAGGCTTTTGATAACATGGAGAAAAAAGCACCACAAGAAACTGGTGAAAGTTGTCCTGAATGTGGCAATCCACTTGTTGTAAGAAAGGGAAGATACGGTGAATTTGTTGCGTGTTCAAACTATCCTGAATGTAAATATATTAAAAAGGAAGAAAGACAAATAGTTGAAATTTGTGATTGTCCTAATTGTGGTGGAAAAATAGTTGAAAAAACTACTAGAAAAGGTAAAACATTCTATGGATGTAATAATTATCCAAAGTGTAAAACAGCACTATGGGATAAACCTACTGGTGAATTATGTCCTGAATGTAATTCATTATTAGTAGAAAAAAAAGACACAATTAAATGCTCTAATTGTGAGTTTGAAAAGTAGTTTTACTACTTTTTTTATATTGTTATATATTCTCTTGATAATATTCTTTTATCTGAAACATATTCCATAATAAAGTGATTATCTTTCTTACATATAATTATTCCTATTGTTTTATCTTGATTTATTGTTTTTAGATTCTTATCTATATAATTCATATAAGTCTCTATTTGACCTATATGTTCTTTTTTTAATTCTGTTACTTTTAGTTCTATAATTACATAGCAGTTATATTTCATATTACAAAGTAATAAATCAATATAATTATATTCATTTCCTAGTTTTATTTTATATTCACTTCCAATAAATGCAAATCCTTCACCAAGTTCATATAAAAAGTTTTCAATATTTTCAAGTATAGCTAATTTTAATGCTTTTTCATTTATTATTTTCTTATCAGTATTAATAACTATAGGACTCTTAATAAAATCTTTAATATTAGTTTCTTCTTTAATAATTAATTTATTTTTAGTACTCTCTGGTAATCTTTCATATTCTTTATTATTTATAATATTTTGTAATTGATTTCTAGTTAATTTATTATTAACACATCTATTTATATAATATCTGATTTTTTCAATATTTTTTAGTGGAATAAGTCTAATATAATGTGACCAACTCAATTGGTGCACCAGTGGTGCACCTTTTTGAATCATTAGATAAAATTGTCTCATTCTTTTTAATGTAGTAACATCATATTTTTTTCCTAGTTCATTGGTTAATCTTTTGGAATACTCTTTAATTAAACCATCACCATACTTAGCTCTTTTTTCTCCACCTTGTGCTTCGATTAATAGTTTTCCAACAGACAAATAAGACTCTAAATCATTTCTATTTTTAGAGTAATCTTTTACTTTTTTGTATACTTCATTATAAGTGAGTATGTCTTTAATTTGATTATAGTAATTATTTTCCATTAGTTATTTCCTTTCTATTGTTTTTAATATCTTTAATTGATTTATTTGGAGTAGGTAAATCTTCAGGCATAGTTCCTCCATGTTCATTTATGAAACTTCTAATATCTTTTCCTATTTGAAAATGTGTTTCACATGAATTTAATTCTCCTTGAATATTTTCATTAATCATTTTTTGATTAGTTTGATCTATTCTAAAAAGATTAGCTATTAATTCACTACTACCCATATGATCTAAAATATCTTGTCTATATCTTAAACCTTTCCTTTTAGCTATATCATTAGCTGTTTCACCATTATATAATCCTTTATATCCTGCATTATGAAACTTATCTAAATTTTTAACTCCTGCATTTACGGCAGTTTTATTTAAAGCTAAATTACTAGATCTAGTTTGTTTTCTATACTTTAATCTTTTTTCATCTTCAGATAAGTTTTTATATTCTTCTTCGAGTAATTCTTGTTTTCTTGTTTGAATAGCAAAGTAAGTTTGTCCTAGTGCTACTTGTTCTTTTCTAGGATCACAGTTTTGAACAATTAAATAGCAAGCATATCTAGATAATTTATAATCTTCAACTTTTCTTTTAGCACCTTTACCTACAATTATCATATTGTCGGCGCCGACAATATGATCTGATACCTTATAATTACTAGTTTTGCAAGCCTCTAATGCCTTCTTAATTGCTCCATTAAACTTTCTCCATTCATAATAACCCAAAACGGGCATTAATTCTCTTGCAAACCAATATTCATTGCCATCTTCATCAATATGTTTAATATCATCAAATATTTTTTCTTTGTATTTTTGTATTTCGTTAGTCATAATAATCATCTCCTTTACTTTACACATGAATAACGATATAAAAATAATTAAGAGTATACCTCTCACTAGTTATATACTCGATAAATACTTGATTTCCTTTTTTTAAAATGAAATTTCCTTAAAATTGGACATAAATTATACATATTTAATGATGAATCAATTTATAATTTACATAATACTTTACGTAAAGTGTTAACTATATATTGTACTTGGTAGGGGTAGTTATATTATAATATTAATAGAAAGTAGGGAATTTTATGGAAAATGAAAATATAGAAATAATTGAAAACAAAAAGAAAAATAGTAAAAGACCATATGTAATTGCAATATTAATGGCATTACTTTTAGTAATAACTATAACAGCAACATCATATGCGTATTTTACAGCTAATGTAAGTGGTACAGGACAAAATAATGTAGTAACTACAACATCATTAGAAATAGAGTTCACTGATGGACCACAAGTAGCGTTAGAAAATGCAGTACCTGGTCAATATATTGAAAAAACATTTAAAGTAGAAAATAAAGGAAGTGGAGATACAACATACGATGTATATATGTCAGATCTTATTAATACTTTTGCAGACAAAACAGATTTAGTATATACATTAACATCAAGTGATGGCGGACATAATGTATCAAGTCAGACACAAGTACCAAGTACAAATTCAAAAATAATAGATACACATCTATTAAGAGCAGGGCAAACACATAATTATGTATTAAGAATAACATTTAAAGAAACAAATGATAATCAGGATGATAATAAAGGAAAACAATTTAGTACAATAATTAGGGTAAATGAAGTAAAAGATGCTGTAATACCAGCAGCAAGTACAATAGAAGCATTAGTAAGTGGTGCTGATAAGACATCTACAGATGAAATTGGTGATACTGGATTAGCATATGATGGTACAGAAGATAATAACCTAAGATATATTGGAGAAAATCCAAAT
>CACZPQ010000104.1 GCA_902783185.1 uncultured Erysipelotrichaceae bacterium | reverse complement strand
TATTCTAAAATATGGATCTACATAGTTGAACAAATATATAAAATTATTCAATAATGTAGGATAATCATTGTTTTCTTTTATCCACTTCCCAGAATATGAATAATTTGTATCATTTCCTTTTGATGTTATCAATGATGCCTCTTCTTGATTATCATTTATAACAACTTCTATACCAAATTCTATAGTTGTATTAGTATTCTTAAATAAATTCTTTTCAATTTCTTTTCTTCTTTTTTGAGCTTTTAATTTTGTTTTATCATCTACGACTATTGAATCTTTATTGCTTTGTATTTTTGCAATTATCCTAATAAAATTTAAATTTGCAAATTCATATTCAATATATTTTAATATCATTTTTTCTTTGTCGGCTAATGTTAAACTTGATGGAAAATTTAATTTGTCGTATGATTCTTCATCTATATAATACTTTCCAATTAATAATTCCACGGACTCGTTATTACTATTCATTAAATATTCTTTAATAATGTCATCATACTTTATTACCAATGTTTTATATTCTAATACATCTCTTATGCGTATTTTTTCACATTGAAGTAATTCTGCCATTTTTTCATTTGAAATATTTATAGCTTCTATACAATTGGAAAATAATTCAAAGAATTCATTTTTATAATGAATATCCACTTTTTCATAAACTGATATAATATTATCTTCATTTATTTCGGTATTAAAATATTTATATACCTTTTCTTTCATTTGTATTACTATATCTTTTAATTTTTGAATATAATCGTCTTCCCATTTTGTTAAATATACTTTATTATCAAAATATTTATATATATTAAAGAATTCTAAAATATCATTAATATCATATTCCTTATCATTATCAAAATTAAGTATTATTTGTTCTGCTTTTTCCAAATTATAGCCTCCTGCCCAATCGCTTGGAGAATAGTACTTTATTCTATCCATCTTACCCTCCTTATAAAAGAAAAAATTCTATACTTTTAATTGTATAGAACTCTATACTTACATTATACTACTTTAACTCTTAAATGTCTGCGATAATCATGCAATTGTAACAAACTATTTTATTTCCTCACTTTTATAATTTATAATACTATTTTTATCTTCTATTATTAAATCATAATATCCATCCATTACAGCATCTTGAGGACACATACTTATTTCAATACCATTATTTAATATAAGTTTTATAGATTTAAAATAATCACCACCAGCTGGAATAGTAATCATTGATGAACTACTACCATTACTTATCCATTTTTCATATGAATCATTGAAACCATCTATTTGAACATCATTTATCTTATCATAGTTTCCATGTATTTCAATTATTTCTTTCATTCTAAAACTTTCTTCAATTCTATTTCGATTTTCATCAAAATCCCATCCATGAATTTCATTATAATTATTTAAATAATCAATTTCTTTATTTGAAATATTTCCTACGCCCTGTTTTATTTCTTCTGGTGTTATTTTTCTGTAATCAAGATAAATACTTGAATAATTAGTAAATTCTATTATTAGGCAATAATCATTATCAAACAAAATATATAACGGATCTTCTAATGTAGTGTATTCTATTTTATTATTTTCTTTTCTAGGAATAGCATCATCGAGCGAATAAATTCTTTTAATACTACTATCCCCTATTTTTTCTTTTAAAACATCTAATACAAATTCTAATTCAGTTTTAGTTTGAATATCTTCCCATTTATACATAAGAATCACCTCTAATTAATTATATTATATCATAGATTTTACATATTATTTTTATTTGAATTATTATTTGATTTCAACACGAAATGCATCTTCTATTAATAAAACTTGTTTCCAAGTTGTTCCCAAGAATTATTTACTATCTTCTATATGCTTGCAAACACTTATAAAATGGGCGTAAAAAATGTGAGCATAACTACATAAGATTTCCACTTATAATATTATTATTATAAAAAATATAAGTATTAAAAATTCTTTTCTAAATAATCGACTAATTTTTCATATGTATGATTCTTATATTTATCAGTTGTATGAGTATTAGTATTTAAATGTTTTTCATTCAAATTGTTATACCATACTGTTTCTTGATCATCTAAAAATAATACATAAGAATTTAAATCTTTGAAATTGTTAAAGTTTTTATGACTATTAGTACTCATTAAAATAATAACCATATCTTTACATTTCTTATCTAGAGTATATGGAATACCTTCTTTTTCTAATAATCTATTTTTTTCTTCTCTCTTAGTTTTTATCAATTCTTTATTCTTCTCTTTATTCATACTAAGAACTTTTATTTCATTTGTTAAGTCAAATATTTTATCAGATATTTTTCGATCTTTTGCCATAATACTTCTACCATTAATAATATTATTTTCACGCACAATAAAACTATTATCTTTATTAAAATTTCCAGAATATCCTAACTGTGCTTTTACTTCAACCATACCATAGATAACATTATTATCATCATAAATAATAATATCTGGTCTATATGTTTTTTTATCAACAATTAATTGTACATCAACCAAGTAATTATATTTTTTACCTTTCTTTGATAATATATCATCTATTAATATGGCAATTGCATTTTCTACATAACCAGACATGGATAATCGTGTATGTCTATTAATATTTTTATTACCACCTATATAAATCATTTCTTCTTCCAAATCATTATATTTTTTTTTAATATAATTTATTAATTTATTAATGCTTTTCATAATACTACTTCCTATCTTTTTTCATCTTATCATACTGTCTATACAAATATTGTACTCCATATTCTAATTTAAAATAATGTATTATATAACATATAAGAAATATTAATAATATTACATCTATTATAAAGAATATATAATGAATAAATCCTAATCCCATAAATATTAAGAATATGAATGCATAAAATAAAGTAACTAGTAAATGTATTAATCTTTCATGTTGAAAGAAACTTATCTTTATTAAATGATTATCTATTATATCTTTATTTATTTTATTATTATTTATTAAATTATCAATTTCATCTATATAATTATATAAATACTTTTTCATAATTACTCTCCTTTATCTATAATGCTATATGAATAATCTATATACTTATATATATCACTTATATTAACACTATTATCTAGCACTATTGTTATCCAATATTTTTTATTCATATGATATGCTTCATAATAACCATCTTTTTTTAATAATTCTTTAATTAAATCTTTATCTAATTTTAAATTTATTATTTCTATTTCTTCTTTATCTATATTTAATGTAGATCCATATATACTACCTAATAATGCATACCATTTATTATTATGTTTATTTCTTAATATACCAAATGATGGATATTTATCCCATAAAAATTCTAAAGAATCATTATATTTATTATTAACATATTTAATAATATCATTTGCTTGTTTAGATATATAAATATAATAATCAAAACAATTATCTTTAATATCATTTAATATATTAATATAATTATTTCTTACATCATTAACATAACTACCATTATTAGATTTAACTCTTAAAGCTAAATATTCTTCATTAGTATTTAAATCAATTACTTTTCCATTAATAATATCATTATTAATAGTAATAATAGCTTTAAAAGTATTATTCATAAAATTAATACTATATATATAGTTACTATTATCTTTAATAAAGCCATAATCTAATAATTTATTATAATTTACTTTTGATTTTTTAAATACTTCTTCTTCCATATATTAATTATTCATCTTCTTCATCATCATTTTCATCATCATAATAATAATCGTCTTCTTCTTCAACTTCTTCTTCAAAATTATCTTCTTCATATAATCCTTCCATGATCATATCTATTTGCCATGGATCAAGTTCTGGATTTCTTTTTTTTATTTCTTCTCTTTTTTTATCATCATTACTTTTATCATTAAATAAATCAAACATAATAATACCTCCTTATATATTTAACCATTCTTTAATAATATCTTTAGAAACACTTACTTTAGAACCTTGTACTGCAAGTGCATTATCATCTACATTACCATTAGTAATGCTTTTAATATCACTAACAACATTACCTAAACCAGATCCTTCATGTGTAGTAATAATTCTAATAGTTTTATTACTAAAATCTAAATCCTTAATTGCTGTTTCTATTTCAGGTGCATATGTACCCCAATAAATTGGTGTCATAATATATATAATATTATATTTAGATATATCATTAATATTCTCTTTAATTGGTGCATTACCAACTCTTTGCTTAGCCTCCTCAATGCATGTTTTATAGTCTTTTGAATAGGGTATTAGTGGTTCAACTTTAAATATATCTGCACCAGTTAATTCTTGCACATATTCAGCAACAACTTCAGTGTTTCCTTTTTCAATATACCCAACAGCATAATTTTCATCAGCTCTACTAAAATATATAATTAATTTATCCATTAAAATCAACCTTTCATATTGATATTATACCATATATATTAACAAATAATTAATCATTAAAATTATAAGTTGCATTTTATGTAACTTTTTGGTACAATAGAGAGGTGCTCGCTAAAAAATAGACAAAGGAGATTTTAAAATGAAAACAAGAAGTGTAGTAATAGCAATGTTACTACTAGCAATCTTTGGGGGTATTTTAGAGTATAATTATTTAGAAAAGAAAGTTGAGAAAAACAATGATACAAATATAGTTTCATCTATTGAAGGATTTGATGTTAAAGTTAAAACATCTAAAACAAAAAAATCTAAAAAGAAAAAAGTTAGTGTGAAGAAGACAACTAAGAAAAAAACTATAAAGAAAACTACTAAGAAAAAAACTACTAAGAAAAAAGT
>CACZPQ010000103.1 GCA_902783185.1 uncultured Erysipelotrichaceae bacterium | reverse complement strand
TATATTAAATACAAAGTTTAATAAATCATGAGTGCATTCTTCACCATCTAAAACATCAAATAAACTATAAAATTTATATATATTTGTTTTTTTATCTATTAATTTATTTAACTGATTACTTAGCAACCATGAATTACATTTATAAACCATATTATTAATGTGAAATACTTCTTTTAATTTTTCTTTTGATAATTCAATAGAATCCATTACTTTGTCAAAATCTAATTTATTACCACCGGGAATATGAATTTTAATTATTGATTTATCATTAGTTCTTTCTAGTAACTCATATTGCAATCTACCTACTTCAATTATTCTTACTCTAATAAAATAAAAGGCCCATAGCATTTGTGATATTCTGACACTACTATAATTTCGTTCTTCCAAATCATTTACAAAGCATCCCTTTATTCTGTTTTTATTAATATTAATTTGCTCTAAGTCTAATTTATATTTGATAATATTTTCTTTATTTGTTTTATAGCTTAATAAAATTATTATATTAGTAACAAAAGGATCAATATTATTACAAAACAATTCATTAACTTCTTTATATTTCCAAAGTTCTTTAATTTTTGAAAAATCTACATTATTTAAAAGATTATACATTTTATTAAATGAATCTAAAAATAGTTTTTTTGAATTAATACTATTTGCACATTCATAACATCTATTTCTATATTTATCATCTAAATCATAATATTCAAATGCTCTATCTATATCATCTATCAAAATCATATAATCACCTCTTTTTTTAATCTTATCTTACTGTTATCAATTAATTATTTAATTTTTTTATAGATTAACTTACATATTTTTCTTTCTTAATTTTAGTCCTAATTCTATTCCTGTTTCTATTTCTTCATTAGATAATGAATTTTTTAATTTTTTACCAATAATAGATAATTCATCATCCAAAAATATGCCATTTGATAATTCAATTCTTAATCTATTAATATATTCATCTAAACTTATATCAATAAGTTTTCTTGCAGCAATTAATTTAATATTATTATAAATATTTTCAAAATCTATCTTATTGTTTTCAAAGCCTTTAAGAAGCATGAAATCACCACCATCTAATCTACATTTTGCTATTCCCTTCTTGTTTTCTTCATCATACAACGTAATTAATAATGCAACCATTGTTGAATTAATTATATTTCTTTGATTATCATTAAATATTTCAAAATGATAAATAGGTTCTGGTATCCACATACCCCAATTTTTAACTTCAATACCTATACATCTTGATTGATAATAATAAGGTGTTATATATAGTTCTTGATTATTATTTGAATAATAATCAATTGGTTTTATAACAATATTAGGATCTATTTGATTTAGTCTTTTCAAATTATTAAATTCATCATTTCCTGTACCATACATTGTTGCTGGTTGATCAACTAATAGTGTATATTTTTTTTCATTATCAACAGTAACAACAAATACCAACTGTGTTCTACCGTAGTTAATAAACTGTATATTAATACTATTACCCTTTAATACATCTATACATTCACTATCAATCATTGAATTTAAAAAACTATATATATTAATTATTTCTCTTGTGCAATTTTGATTTGGCAATAATTCTAAATACCATGGACCAAAGTTTGGTATTCCCAATGATTTTTTTTTAGCATCCATTTTTTCTACCTCATATATATTTATTTTTTTCATTTGTTATTCATATTGTTTTTGTCATTTTTCTAACATACTTTTTGCTTTCATTTAAGTCTAATGCATCTTTTTTTAATAAATATTCCTCAATTGACATTTGGTGATATTCTTCATCAAATAAACTATATACCTCTTCAAAAAAGAAATATAATCTTTCTTTTATATCTTTACCATCAACATCAATCTTACTTCTAAGATCAAAAAATATGTTTTTAATAAAAATACTAAATCTTTCAAAAACTTGATGTTCATTTTCTAAATTATTAATAAATTCAATTTTAATTATTCCATTGCAAAAATATATTCGCATATATTTTTGATTTATTTCAGGTGTTTCATCATCATCTATTACTAACTCTTCCTGACCATTTAATAAATGAAGTAGTGGTATATATAAAGGATGCTTTTTTTCAAAAGAATGAACTTCTCTTTTTATAATTTGTGAATCATAATTTTCAAGTGCACTCCATGACTTAATACTATAATCATCCCATTTACAAAACTTTATAGACTTTGGATCTTCCGTTATATCTTCAGCAATAATTATATGAAAAGGTACAAAACCATCATGTACTTCATATTTTAAAAATTTCTTTCTACTAACCATTACTTCTTTATTAATACCTTCCATAACAAAACTCCCAACCAATTAATAATATTATATCAAATATTAGGTAATAAATATATTTGTTTTTTTTAATACATATGTTATAATACACCACAAAAGGAGCTTTTAGCTATGGATTTAATACAAAAAGAAGAAATACTACAACTAGTAAAATATCTTGAATTTGAAGGAAATCAAGATTATTTAGTATCAGATATTCGTAATCTAGCACAATTAAATAATGATTCTTTATCTAACTATACAGACAAAGAATTTGAAAACAAGCTATTTAGAGCTGCTCTTTCATATAATTTATATACAAATACAATTAACTTATATAAAAGAATAATTAATAACTATTTGATTAATAATAATGATTTAACTAAATCAACTGATAATAATCAAAAAAACATCAATGTATTTATTTCATATATGAACGAAAAAATATATGATTTATTATTACCAAATTACTATTTAGATATTAAAAGTCCAATTATAATTACTTTTAATAATCACATATTAAACAAAGAAGAAAGAGATAATAAAATTAGAGAAATAGAATACTCTAATCAAGGAATGACAACTGATTCTTTTAATGAATTAAAAGAACTATTAAATAGAGAAAATGAATTACCATTAGAATTAGAAACAAAAAATAAAATTAGTAATCAGTTAAGAAATTACTTTTTCAAATTATATGGAATTAAAGATAATGAACTTTATGAAGATGAATATCAAGAAGAATTATTATCTAAAAAACTAATAAAAAAATATCCAAATAAAAATGGAATTATAATTCAAAATAATATTATTTATTACTAAAAAAAGGTAAACAATTGTTTACCTTTTCATATTAAATATTATTGGCATTTAAATCCGCCAGTTTCAAATAAAGACTTTAATTCATCATATGATTTGTCTTTAACTTCATCAACACCATTTTCTTTAGCAATCTTAGCACTATCTTCATTTAAATCAGCTAAAGTAAATTGATAAGTAACCCAAATGCTTGCACCTGAGCTTTGAACATTACAAGTAAATCCAGCCTTTTTAGTAAGTTCTAAAGCTTCATTACAATCTTCTGCATATTTCTTACTTGTTTTTTCATCATATTTACCGCTATTATATCTAGTAGTGCTTAACATAGTTACTGTATTAATTTTTTCATCTTTAAAGTTATAAGTATACTTAATCTCTTCAGTATAATCATCTTCTTTTTCAGAATTAGAACAAATTAATTTCTTTTCTTGAGCAACTGGTTGAGTATTGTTATTATTATTGTTGTTTTCTTCTTTCTTTTCACAACCAACTGTTAAAGTAACTAAAGCTAAAGCAAATAAGAATGTCATAAAAATACGATTTTTCAACTCAATACACCTCCTATAAATTTCTAATATTATTATAACAAATCTTATTATTATTTCAATAATAAAGGATATTTTTTTATAAGTATCCTTTAAATATTATGATTATTAATTAATATTTATACACCCATTGTCATTGTTTCAGGAAGAGTACTTCCACCATCTATTACAATTCCTTGAGCAGTAATATAACTAGATTCTTCACTTGCTAAAAAGGCTGCTAACTCACCTAATTCCTCAATAGTACCCATTCTCTTCATAGGAATAGCATTAGCAATACCAGCTACTACACTTTCTGGATCATTTGGATTAGATAATTTAGCCATATTATCAACCATTGGAGTTCTAATATACCCAGGCATAATTGCATTTACTCTAATATTATCTTCAACTAATTCTGCTGCTAAACTCTTTGTAAAAGCTAAAACAGCACCCTTAGTTGTTGCATAAGCTACTTCTCCACTATCGGCAACCATTGGACCAGTTACACTTGATAAATTTATAATAGACCCTTTTCTATTTTTCATAAATGGTAAACAACTTTTTGTAACATTCCAAGTCCCATTAATATTAATATCAAAATGATAATCTCTATCTTCATCAGACATATCCTCAAATTTAACTAGTTTACAAACACCGGCATTATTTACTAATATATCAATATGATCAAATTTTTTAATAACTTCTTCAATACACTTATTAACCATATTTTTGTCTCTAATATCAACTTTATAACCAATTACATTTGGACTATTCAATTCAGTAATTGTTTTTGTTACCTCATCAGAGTAATCTAAAATAACAACCTTAGCACCATATTTTAAAAATACTTTTACAATGCCTAAACCATTTCCCATTGCCCCACCAGTTACAACTGCAATTTTATTCTCTAATTTCATATATATTTCTCCTTATTATAAGTATTATACCACAAAAAAAATTAGTTATATTAACTAATTTTTATTTTTTTGTAATAATTTAACATTACTTTTCATTATTTCTTTTTTTATATTATTTTGTATGTTATCTATTTCACTTCTTGCAATAATAGGTTTATTAATACCTAATAAATACCAAGCAGACTCTCCAGCGCCTTCAAATTCATGAAAACAAGTCATTACTCTATCATCAAACTCATCTAAATCAACATAATTTAAATTATATTTCTTAGCTTGATTAACACTAATTGTATGATTATAGTATTTTTTTATCATATCAATTATTAATAAAGCATTATTTAGATAAATTTTATAATAATCTATTTCTTTATCAATTACTTCTTCCCTTATTTCATCCATTTTATTCCATAATTCATCAAATGTAATTGCATCACATTCTATACCTAAAATATTCCAAATATAATTACCTTCAGGCAAAAGATTATTAAATACACATTCAACATAATTATTTTTTATATCTCCTTCAGAATAATTGATATTTAACTCATCAGCTTCTTCAACTGAAATATAAGAACTATAAAATTGTGCTACCATTTTGGATAAAACAATCTTAGATATTAAATACTTATCAAAATTTTCTCTCATATTAATCACCTAAAACCCTCCAAATTTATTAAATGGAAACAATCTAAAATCAGATGTTCCTAAAATACTATCTTTTTTTATTGGTCCAAAAAATCTTGAATCATAAGAATTTTCTCTATTGTCACCAACTACAAAATATTCATCATCAGCTAAAATAACCTCACTAAAATCTGCATTTTTTCCTTTTGCATGTGAATCATCTATTTCTTCATTATTAACATAAATAATACCACTAACACATTTTATTTTTTCACCAGGTAATGCTAATAATCTTTTAATTAGTCTGTTATTCCCTCTTTTAAAAATTAAAACTTCATTTCTTTCATATGTTTTATCAAATTTTTTTAATATTAACAATTCTTTATCATGAAGTGTATCATTCATTGATGGACCATCAACACTTATTGGTGTAGCAATAAAAATACGTATTAGAACGACTATTAATATAATTACTACATATGGTATTATTTCCTTCAATAACTTTAATAATTTTGTACCCATTTTAATCACCTAAATTTATTATAGCATAAAAGAAATTAAGAATAAATCTTAATTTCTTTCTTTAATCTTAACGTCTTTTTTCATTCCTCTAACGTAATGTAGTTTAGCACGTCTAACCATACCTTTTTTAACTACTTCAATTGAATCAATAGTTGGAGCATTAACTGGGAATACTCTTTCAATTCCTATACCATAAGATTTTTTTCTTACAGTAAATGTTTCAGAAACACTTCCACCTTTTCTTTCAATTACGATACCTTCAAATGCTTGGATTCTTTCTTTTTTACCTTCTTTTACCCAAACATTTACTCTTACAGTATCTCCGACACGAAACTCAGGAATGTCTTTTCTAATTTGTTTTTCATTAATTTTATCTACCAAATTAGCCATACATACATCTCCTTTCAAAAATATATATCACTAAAAATCATTACTAATTATATGATAAGTAAGCGGATTTTCTACAAGAAAATAATTTCTTGAAGCATTATGATTATATCAAATACATTAATAAATAGCAAGTAAAATAAGAAAAAAACTCAAATTTGAGTTTTTATTTGTCTTCTTTTTTATCATCATTAAAATAATGATCTCTGACTTTTTGTTCAATTTCTTGTAAAACATCAGGATTTTCTTTTAAATATTCCTTAACATTTTCTCTACCTTGACCAATTTTTTCTCCGTTATAGGCATACCAAGCACCAGATTTTTCTAAAATATCTATTTCAGAAGCAATATCTATTAATTCACCTATATGAGAAATACCTTCGCCATACATAATATCAACAGCTGCAGTTTTAAATGGTGGAGCAACCTTATTTTTAACAACCTTAATATTAGTTCTGTTACCAATTATTTTATCACCTTGTTTAATTGCTTCACCACGTCTTATATCAAGTCTAACTGATGCATAGAATTTTAATGCTCTACCACCTGGAGTTGTTTCTGGATTACCAAACATAATTCCAACCTTTTCTCTTAATTGGTTAATAAAAATAGCAGTAGTTTTTGTTTTATTGATAGTACCAGATAATTTTCTAAGTGCTTGAGACATTAATCTTGCTTGAAGGCCTACATGAGCATCTCCCATTTCACCATCAATTTCAGCTTGTGGAACCAAAGCAGCAACCGAATCAATAACAACAATTGATACAGCCTCAGATCTTACTAATGCTTCGCAAATTTCTAATGCTTGCTCTCCAGTATCAGGTTGAGATAATAATAATTCATCTATTTTAACGCCTAAATTTTTTGCATATACTGGATCAAGTGCATGTTCAGCATCAATAAAAGCAGCACGACCACCTTGTTTTTGAACCTCGGCAATTGCCGATAAAGCAAATGTTGTCTTACCAGATGATTCAGGTCCATATATTTCAATGATTCTTCCTTTTGGATAACCTCCAACCCCTAAAGCTATATCTAGAGCAAGAGATCCTGAAGATATTGTCTCAATATTAAGATGACTATCACTTCCAAGTTTCATAATAGCACCTTTACCAAATTGCTTTTCAATATCTGCCATTACTTGTTCTAATGCTTTATCTTTATCTTTTACTTGTTCTTTAACTTTCATATTTAACCTGCTTTCTATAATTTAATTTTAATATAACCCCTTTTTTTTGTCAATTATTTGAATTTAATTGTTATTAATTTCCAAATGTTTATCACCTTCTTTCAATATTTTATTGTCTTTAGTAACTATACTTTTACCTATTTTTTCTTCTAAATTATTTCTTGCACTTCTTGCAACATTTCCACCCATTTTTGCAACATTAATATTTTCCTTTAAATTAGATGGATTAAATGTTTTTATTAATTCTTTAGTTGCTTCTTCCCCTAAATCAGTTAATATTACCTCCATTCTAGACATGTTATCTCTTAAATTTTCTTTTTTTAATCCTTTATATTTTTTGTATTCCTTAGCATCCATATCAGACCAACTCTTATATATTTCATTTGTAAGAATTGCAAATTCAATATCTTCATTTATTCCACTTTCTTTCCAGTTAAGCACTAGTTCTTTCCTATCGGCTATAGCATTTACTCTTGTTTTTATCCAATCTAAGGAATAACCTTTAGCAAGATAAAAATCAATCATTTTATCTATTCCTACTGATGGATCAAAAACACTATCTATTTCTCTTTTTCCAAGATGAGCTAACCATAATTTAAATGGTTCTGCTTTTTTAGATGGAACAGTCTCAATTAATCTTAGTATTCCTTCAGTGTCTAATACGTCTGTTAAATACTTTTTTCCATCCCTATTTGATTTTATTCTCAGTTGGTTAGTATTTCTAACCAACTCACTTCCTTCATTTATTAGTTTATTTTTCAACCACTTCCAATAATTTCTAGATTTTTCATAATCATTACCAGTTAATGCACTTATTACATCTACTACACTAAAATAATAATCTTCTTTTTCTTTATCCCATATACTTCTTATTTCTTTCTTTTCAAATAAATTTGTTATTGTTTCAAGATTGTTTTTCATAAATATTTTTCCTTTCTAAAAAATAAAGAGACTAATTATTATTAAAAATAAATTAGTCCCTCTACTATTATTATTCTAGGTAAATCCTTTATTTCCTTTTTTTTTAATGAAATTTATTAAAATTTTACATAAATTATACACTTTTAAATTATTAATAAATTAATATTTTACATAATTATTTACATATATAAAACTATAGTATTTCTACTATAGTCCTCCACCTGTTCCAAATGAATCAAGTTCTTCTTGAGTACAAATAACAGATATTTGCATTCTTCTTGATCCACAAACAAATAATCCTTCACCTTGATTATAATATTTAATATTATTTTGTTCTGCTTCATTTAAATCAATTAATTTTGCTAAATCATCTACCGCTTGTTTCTTTAATTGCATTACTAAATAATAAGCCGCATTATCAAATATTGCTTTACCATGCATTATTAAATTTGGTGCAGCAAAATCTGTTGGTTGTTGAGTAATTATTATAGTTCCAGAATTATATTTTCTTGAACGTCTTTGAATTTGTGCTAAGAATTCAGCTCCAAGTTCATTATGAGTAGATAAAAGTACATGAGCTTCATCTACACAAAGTACTGAAGTAACATTTGTATCTAAACACATTCCCCATGCATACTTTAAGATATTAAAGAATACTGCATTTTTAATATTTTCATCACTATTCATTAATTCTCTAATATTAAAGACTACAAAATTACTATTAATATCAAGTGTTGTATGACCATTAAAGTAATATCTTAATTCTCTTGTAAATGGTCTTATTTTAAGTTCTAATCTTTCCATGATGTCTCTTTCTTGAGTTTTATCATTCATTGATAATAATCTACCTTTAATTGTTGCATAAACATCATCGAATGTTGGATAATCTTTAGATGTAAACTTTGAAAAATCAGTATCAAAATCTATTTTAAATCTTTTATAAGTATCTTGAACTACATCAGAAAATGCAGTTAATACATCTTCTTCAATTGAAGGATTATAATACTTCATAAAAGCTTTTAAAGATTGTAATGTTCTAGTAAGTACTGTATAACCTAATCCTTGAGATAATTCTTCTTCATCTGCATCCATTACAACTTCAAGTGGATTAATAAGTCCATATTCTCCACCTTTTCCTAAATCTAAGAAACTTCCGCCTAAGTTTTTACACATATCCTCAAGTTCACCTTCAGGATCAATAGCAATTACATTATATCCGTTTCTTATATGATTTCTAATCATTAATTTAGCTGCAGTAGATTTTCCTGAACCTGATGTACCTAAAATTATAAAGTTTGCATTAGTTCTATTAAATTCTTTTTTAATTTTGTATAAAAATTGGTTAAATAATATAACACCACCAGAGAAATCAACACCTAAAAGTGCAGAATTTTCAGGATCCTTAATACTATCAAAAACAAATGGATACATTGCAGCAATTGTTGGTGATGGAATTGGTGTACCTATTCTATCTTCAATATCCTGTTTAGGAAATATTGGAATAATTGACTTTAATACTTTTTCTTGTTCAAACATTAAAGGAATTCCACGCATTCCAAGAGCATCTAAGAAGCTCTTAACTTGCATCTTTTTAACATCTAATTCTTCTTGTGTATCAGCTACAATCATTAAATGCATTTGAAAGTCAAATATTCTTGATTGGGTAGCTGCAAGCATTTGAACAAATTGTTCTAAAGATTCATAATCTTGTCTAATTCTTGCTTGAATAGTTTGATCATGTTCATTTTGATATCTTATTTTTAAATCAGCTATTTCTTTATTTAACATTTTTTGCATAGTAGAAAATTCTATTGGAATATGTTTAATAACAACCTTAACTCCACTAATACTTGTTAAATTAGATATATATCCTACTGGTATAGTCTTAGGATAAGAAATAATTGATAAAATAGTTGCATATTTATCACTTATTTTAAATTCCGAAGATTTAAATTCTAGTCCCTTTGGAGCTATTTCACTTTTAATATTCATTATGCCATCACCGTCCCAAAACTAGTAGTTTGTCCACCATTTAAGAAATTATCTAAAATCATTCTTATATCATCATTAGATACTTGAGTAGAATTTAATCCAGCATTAGCTAGAGTTCCAATCATATTATGAATTCTCTTTTGTATAATTTCTGGTCTCTTTTCTTTAAATAAAATAAAATATTCAGTATCAATAACATTAAATTCAGCACCCATAAATTGATTTGCTTTATTAATATCTTGCATTATTATTTTTCTTGTAACATTACTTGTTGATCTTTGATATAAAAGTTGTAATTGTGCTAAATACATATTTATATCAACAGGACGATCAGCAATAATTACCCAAAACTCAAAATCTAAAACATTATAAAAGTTTCTCATATTATAAATCACATTATTTTGAGCCTCTTGATCTAAAATAAATATATTTCTTGGATTAACTTTTATACCAGTTACAAATTCACCAGTATTAAGTTCTATCATACCATTTCTAATATCTTTAAATGGTACCCAATCTTCAGTAAATTTAGAATTATTATTTTCTGCTTTGGTAATCCCTGCCGTAGACATCTTTAACACACCAACCTTTCCAGTAATACTGTTTTCTACTTCCTAGGAAGTTAAACATACTCTTTAAAAACCCCATTACATTATGATAATTAGGAATTGGCATAACTAGTATTCCAGTAATAACTCCTGGCATCATCATAAATAACATTACAAATATATTATTTGTTCTTATAAGCAACATTAATATAATTGTCGTTGCAATTCCAATTGCAAACATTGCTAAATCAAAACCAGTAAATATTGAAAATATCAGTTGTGATTTTTTACTATTTGCTGGTATTAAATATTGATTATTCACACTTTACCAACTCCTTTATCTATTTTTTATCATCTTTTGAATCTGGTTTGTCCATCTTTTTATCAAAATATTTACCCATTATCATACTCATATGACGACCTTCATCACTCTTAAGCCATTCAGCATCTTCTTTATTTCTAATTCTACTTGCAAATACAGTATCTTCATTTTTAAATGTTTCATCTTTATCTTTATAATCTTTAACTGCATTATCAAATGATTGCTTTTCAACTGCAGTAACTCTGGCTTCTTTAGGCGCCTTAAGTTCTCCGTCTTCCTCAATCAAATCAACATATTTATCAAGGCCATTTGTGGCATAATGAGGATTATATGCCTTCACAACTAATTTCTTTTTCTTTTCATCATATATATGTCTAATAATTGTTTCAGTATTATCATTTAATTCAATATTTGCTTGTTCATATCTATCCTTTTTTTCATTATAATCAGCATAAGCACTTTGATAATCTGTAGTATCTTCTACTTTAGAATTATATACACTGGCATATTGTCTATATATATTTTGTTCTTTCTCATTAGCTTTTGCAATTAATTTGGCATATTGTTCAGTGTTTTCAAAAGACATATTTTTAAGAGTATCATACTCTTGTTGTTTTAATTTTATTTCTGCTTCCTGTTTTGCTTTAATATTTTTATAAGCATCAGTATCTTCAAATTTAGTATTTTGTAATGTTCTTATTTGTTCATTATAAGCATTAGAGTCAAATTTAGATGTATTTAATGTATTAATTTTATTTTGTATTTCTTGTACTTTTAGTGAATTTCCAAGTTCATATTGTTGTTGTAATTCATTTCTTAAAGAACCTAATTGTTGCTCCTTATTAGTATTAAACTCTAATTCTCTTTGAGACATTTCAGTTTTTAATTTATCAATTTGAACATTTTTATCTGCATCAAATCTAACTTTTGCACCATTTAAAGCAGCCGTATTAGCTGTTTGAGTAGCATCAATAGCTGTTTTCATATCTGCTAATCTAGCATTTTTATTAGTTGTAAATTCTTCCATTCCTTGTACTAACCTTTTTGAATTAACAGCATCAACACCTGATAAAACAGTTTGTAAATTATTTAATTTTTGTTGTTTATCGTTTTCAAAGTTAGTTTTAATTCCATCTAATTTTTCTTTTGATTTATCCCTTTCATTTTGTGTAGTTACAATTTCTTGTTGTTTTTTATCTTTTAAATCTTTAAATTGATCATTAAAGAAACCATAAATTTTTTGATTTGGATCAGTATAATCTGTTTTTGCATTTACTCTAGCACTTAAAATTCTATCTTGATAATCATCTTTATATTGATCTTTATATCTATCTGACATACGATCAGACCATTTTTGTCCACCAAAAGCACCAGCTACACCTTTTCCTCCACCTTGGGAATAAATATTTTGCATTTGTCTTCCAAATTGGTTTCCACTACCTTTAAATCCAGTCCAAAAACCAGTCTTTAATCCTTTTCTTACATCACCTTTATTCATAAGTGCAGAATAAGCACCACCTAATGCACCAGTAGTTCCACCTATTGCAGCACCTTCAGCTCTTTCCAATCCTTTTTTAACAGCACCACCAATACCGGCCATTTCACTAAGTTTATCTTTGATTCCAAGTTTAAATCCTTCAGCACCTAATAAATCAGAAAGCAATTTTGGTGCTTGTTTCATAAATATTAAAATACCAATAATTAAGAATACTCTAGCAAAATTTTGTACTACTTTATTCCCTGCAAAAATCGAATTAGCCCACATCGTATTATCCAGAGATGGCAAAAATCTTATAGCTAAAATAGCTAATGAGAAAAATGCAATTCTAAAGAAAATATCAATATATATTGAAACAGTAGATTTTAACCACTTATCAAATACCTTTTTTTGTCCTGGCATTAGTAATAATAGTATTGGAAATGGCGCAATTATTTGGTAATATCCAAGTTTAATAGCACGAACACCAATATCAATACAAAAATTAACTAAAACATAAATAACAATAATTCCAGCAATTAATTGAAAAATAGGATTATATTCAAGTTGTTTGTCTTCTCCATGCATTTTACTACCAAAGTTTGCATAAACAGGAAAATTTTTAGCACCTGAATGAACTTCTGCAACAGCATCAGCAAAAGTATAAGATCTTTCATTGTCTGATAATTTATCAACATGGTTACCAACTACACGTCCTATATACATAGCAACACCAGCAAGCGGATTGGAAACAATAGCAGCAGCATTTCCAATGCTTCCTAAAATGTTTGCAGTTCGTTCTAAACCACTTGAATTAGAAATACCATCACAATTTGGTGATGCAAAATAGCACTCATTAATTTGAATATCTTGTGCATCTACATCGTCCTTAGGATACATAAAACCTGTCCAAATTTGATTAGCCATAGTTCTACCAACAATTTTATATGATGATTCTCCAGTTTCTTCATTTATTGCAGATAATCCCGATTTTTCTCCTAATATAACGTTAGATATTACATCAGTTGTAACAACTATTTCTTGAACTTTATACGCCATTGAAAAAAGTACTGGAACAAATCCAATTAGTAAGATTACTTTAATAACATTAGGAATAATTTTTTTAACGGAATATTCACTTTTCGAAGAACCATCCGGATCCATAATAGCATTTAAAAGTGCATAAGAAATAAAGAATAAGGAAACTACACCAATAACAATATATACTCTACTTGAAATAGCTTGTACTTGTTCAGATGTAAATATTCTTGCATCTGCAATAGCAACAAACACTTGATATAAAAAACTAATAAAATCATATACCAAACTATTAATATATATAAATATAGTGTCAATAAGTTGTAGTATTGGGCCTATAATTTGTTCAAATGACATATGTTTCCTCCTTTCTTCATTATTAATTAAATATTATTTATGATACACAAGTACCATATAATCCAACTAAATTAAATACAATAGTAATTAATGTAGGTAATACAAATAAAAGTACTGCATATATAACTCTTTTAAGCGTTTTAATACCTACTTTTTTTAATTGTTCATCTTGCTTTGATTCGGAAACAACCTTAATTAAATCATATACAGTTAAAAGTACAACCAAAATAGGTCCTGCAAATCTTATAATATTAAAAACTTGTTGTAAATAATAAGCAATAGTATCTTCATTATTAGGATCACCAAGAACACCACAATCTCCACTTGCAGTATTTTTTGTAGCATCACCATTATTTTTATAACTACCGCTATAATTATTTCCGTTATTATCAGCATACACAAAACCCGAATTTATAGTAAATCCAACAAGGATTAAAAACATAATTAAAACAACTTTTTTCAAGTCAATCACCTACTATATATAAATTATAACAAAAAAATTAATAAAAAACAAATAAAAGAAACTATTTTTACTTAGTTTCTTTAGTTTTTGTTTCTTTCTTTGAAGAAGTTTTTTTAGTAGTAGCTTTTTTTGTATCTTTTTTTGGAGCTTCTACCTTTTCTTCTTTAGCAGTTTTTGCTTTAGTTTCTACTTTTTCTTCAACTTTTTCTTCTTTGTTTAAAACGTTCTTTCCTTTGTAGAAACCACACTTAGTACATGCTCTATGTGGTTGTATTACTTCACCACAATTTGGACAACTAACTACAGTTCTAGCTTCTTTTTTAAGATGAGTTCTTCTCATTCTTTTTTTAGTAATACTTGTTCTTCTCTTAGGAACTGCCATAATATCACTCCTTCCCTTTATCAAGTAAATCTTTAAAAACATTATTTATTTGATTTACTTCACTTTCATTTTTTAATTCCCAACCTTCACCTTTTGTAATACTAACTTTATCAGTTTTACTATAGTTCAAGGGAACTTCCAATACAATATTTTGCCATAAAATCTCTTTTAGGTCAAGACTATTTTGATTATTTGCCTTTAAATTTTGTGAAAAATCCTTTTCTTCTTCCAAAATTTCGTTTATTTCACATGAAAATGGATAATTAATTATTTCTGCACTATTACTATCAAGAAGTAACATATCTCCATTTACTGTACCATTAAATATTATTTCCCTAGTAGTACTATAATAAACTTTTCCCTTAACATGCACATTTTTTAATCCTTTAATTAATGCTGTTTTATAAATATCTTCATCAAATGATATTATTTGATCTATAACAATACCACTTTCATTAATTTTATTTAAATTTATAAACATATATACATCTCCTAAATATTATTTTATCATATTTATCAAATATTTAATAACAATTTATGTTATAATACATTAACAAGGAGTGACTTAAAAATGAAAGTTAATGGAATAATAGTAGAATATAATCCATTTCATAATGGTCATATTTATCAAATTAACAAAGTAAAAGAAATGTATCCAAATGATATATTAATAATTATATTAAATGGATATTTTACACAAAGAGGAGAAATAAGTGTATTAACTAAAGAAGATAAAGTGAAACTAGCAATTGAATATGGTGTTGATTTAGTAGTTGAACTCCCTACTATTTATGGAATACAAGCATCTGATATATTTGCTTATCAAGGAGTAAAAATATTAAATGAACTTAAAATAGATAGATTGATATTTGGTAGTGAATCTAATGATGTAAACATTTTAAAGAAAATAGCATCAATACAAGAAAGTAATGATTTTAATGAAAAATTAAAAAAAGAATTAGAAAAAGGAATTAGTTACCCAAATGCTTTAAAAAATATTATTAATATTGATTTTGAATACTTACCAAATGATTTACTTGGTATATCATACATAAAAGCTATAAATAAAATAAATAAGAATATTGAAATAATAACTATTAAAAGAACAAATGATTATCATGATATAAATAGTAATAATGAAATAATTAGTGCGAAAAATATAAGAAACAAATATGTTAATAATCTTGATATCAAAAATTATACACCTGCTTATAATTTTATTAAAATAATTGATTATGACTTATATTTTAAAATATTAAAAAATAAAATTTTAACAGATTCCCATTTAGACGAATATGTAGACGTAAATGAAGGCATTGAAAATAGATTACTTAAGTATATTAATGATGCCAATAATTTAAAGGATTATATTGAATTAATTAAAACAAAAAGATATTCTTATAATAAAATTAATCGTATGCTTTTACATATTGTTCTTGGATTTAAAAAGAATGATAATATTGATACATTAAGCATTAGAATTCTTGGATTTAATAATACTGGTAAAGAATATTTAAATAAAAATAAATATAAATTTGAAGAAAATAAGTTCATAAAAAATTTAGAATTAAACTTTTCTAAAATATATGATTTATTAACAAATTCAAGCACTTATCAATATGAAATAAAAAATATACCTATTAAAAAATAGGTATTTTTGGTTCAGTCACAAAGTTTGTGGGATTTAAAAATGTATAGTTGATCAAAACTATACATTTTAAATTGCAAAATAAAAGGGAATCC
>CACZPQ010000102.1 GCA_902783185.1 uncultured Erysipelotrichaceae bacterium | reverse complement strand
ACTATTTTCATTTGCTCTATTGTAATGATACAGTTTGTCACTTATTATTGTTATTTTTTTTGCTTTAGTATATAATTCCATATTAAACCACAAATCTTCTGCAAAACATATCGAATCATTTAATGACTTAAAATTTTTCAAATCAATCAATTTTTTATCTATAATCTGTCCCCATAAAGAATTATATTTTGCTTCAGCCAATTGTTTATAAAACTCTTTTAAATTATTATCATCATATATGTATTCCTTTTTCTCTATTGTTTTATTTCCTTTGCTCAAATCAGGTTCAATATTGTATCCAAATCTTATTATCTGGGAGTTATTGTCATTAATTATTTTCATTAATATTTCTAATGTGTTTTTTTCAATCCAGTCATCCGAATCAAGAAAAAAAATATATTCTCCAGAACTTTCCTGAATTCCAACTTTTCTAGCAATATTTACACCTTTATTATCTTGTTCTATATATTTTATTCTTTTATCTATTTCTAGATAACTGCTTATAACTTCAAATGATTTATCTGTTGAGCCATCATTAATAATAACTATTTCTATCTCTTTATATGTTTGATTGATAACTGAATCTATACATTTACTAATATATTTTTCTGTATTGTACACAGGTATTATAATACTTACAACTTTCATCAGTTTTACCTTTCACAAAGTTTATTAAATAAATTTTTCTTTTCCTTCTATATAAAATAATTAATAAGACTTTTATATTGATTACTGCTGCTCTTGTTTTTCCATAGAATATATTATAGAACATCCACAATAAATATACGGAATAAAATGTGGTACACATGAAAATCCCATAATAAAAAATGGTACTAAAACATATAAGACTTTCTTATTAGTAGTTTTTATTAGATTAAATAAAAGTAATAATTGGAGTATTAATCCTATAGTTCCTGTCTCAAGTAAATAAGTAATAATATAATTATGTGATCCTATTCCTAAATAATATTTAGTGTTACCTAGTCCAATTCCAAATAATTGTTGTCCAAATTTAAAATTATTAAAAAATAAATTGAAACCGTTTTTTAAAATATACAGTTTACTTATAAAGCTTGCATCATTAATTATATACTTATATATCAAATATCCTACAAAAAAAGAAAAAAATAGTATTATAAAAATTTTTAGTATTCTATTGATTCTTTTATCTATAAATAATGTAAGCCCCAATAAGGTAATTATAGCAGATCTCGAAAAAGTTAGGATGCACAAAATCGTTAAAAAAATTCTAATTATCTTATTATTATCATTATACTTATTATCTAAATATAATGCCAAAAAATATAAATAAACAATAAACACTCCTACAAAATTTGAATCCTGATACATTATGCTATTAATTTTATATGAATAGAATTCTTCAGTTGGATTGTTAAAAGAAACAGGATTCATTATTCTGTATAAAGACTCTATGCATAATAACGCAACAGAAAAAATCATCATTCTTTTTGTATATTTTTTTATAAATATTTTATCAATTCTAAGCAGTATTTGGTAAGATACTACAAAATATGATATTGAAAATAGTACATTAAACAATGCATTATCTATATTTTTATTTATATGTATTAAAAATATATAAATAAGATATATTAGGGCAAGCATTGTGTTAATATCGAAGACTAATCTACTTTTTTTTGATATTAATAATAAGAAATACATACATATAGCTATTAAAAAAGCAATATAAATAGGGTTAAAAAATCCACTCTTTAATATATAAATACCTGAAAATAATATTATAATAAAACCAATAATTTTACTAATGTTAATTTTCATTATTTATTTCTACTCCTTCTATAAATAATCCAAATCTTATACAAAGTGCATTTTTTAAATATAATAAATTATATTTCGAATATACACAGCTCAAAAGCAAGTTTAAAAAAACATTTATTTTTTTCTCTTTATTTCTATTTAAAACTGCTAGTTTTAAATAATGAGACGATTTATTATATTTTCTTATTTCATCATCTTTACTTTTTATAAATTTATGCAATTGTTTTTCGTCAAATTTATCTAAACAGTTCTTAATGTATAGCTTTCTTATATAATTAAATGATTTCTTTTGATATAAACCACTTGTATCATTTGTATTTCCTTTTCTAATTCTAATTCTATATAAATAATCATTAATATTTGCAAATTTAAATTTTTTTTCTATTGCTCTCAATAAAAAATCATAATCTTCTACATATGGTATTTCTCTATATCCATTTAATTCATTGTATACTTTTTTTTTGGCTAACCATATATGAGATATTTGAGGTCCATATTTTGAAAATTTTTTT
>CACZPQ010000101.1 GCA_902783185.1 uncultured Erysipelotrichaceae bacterium | reverse complement strand
TTCCATAATTGTTATTCTTCTTTTTGTGCCTACACTTAATATAGTTTCTAATCTTTTTTGTCGTAATGCTGTAACTTTTGATAAATAAATAGAGTATTCTTTAATTTTATTGTCTTTATATTTTATATTTTGGTTATCCAAATATTTAATAATATTTAGTGCAACCTTATCATGAACATTCATCTGAACTATCATCTCCTTTTGAACTTAAAAGAGAAACTTTATCTGCAATTATAATATTTTTCATTTTACCAAGTTCTTCAAAATTTTGTAAACGACCACGTATTCCTACAACTGATTCTGGTTGCATAATTTCTTTAATATTATCTTCTAAAGAACCCCATAAAATACACTCAAAAGTATCACTTTCATAAATTCCTTCTGCATTTTTATAATTTCTTGGTACTCTAATACTTATTTTTGCTTTTTTTCCTGATTCAGTTTCTATTACGAGTGGTCCTTGAACTAATCTTCCTACTAAAACAATTTGATTCAACATAAAACTTCCTTTCTAATTTCCTTTTGTCCATATTCCGTAGCAACATCTTTTATTATTTCTACTTGCGTCATATAAATTATATTGGACACCATTTTTTATGCACACAATTCCTTTTGAAACCTGTGCAATTATTGTTCCTTTTGGTAATTCTTTTTCACATAAATGATGACTTGTACCCTTACCAAATTCCATAAGGCTCTGATATTTAAATTGTAAGTCTTGTAAAACTTTTTTTATTACATCCTTACACATAGAATTTCTGTCATTAAATTTATACTTTTCATCTAATTCTTCTTTTTCTATATATGTGGTTATTAAATTGTAAGCCTCCTTGTAATCCATATCTATTGCATTAGATATTGCTCTTGCATAACAGTCATCAGGTAATTCGTTAATATATTTTTCTCGATTTTTACCTGGACTATATATCCATTTCATTAAACACCTCCTATCTTAAGTACCATGTACTTATTGTCTATTTAAACGAATGTCAAAATATTATGCAACGACCTGTGAGAAACTTCTAACAATTAATAACATCTAATCAATTTAAAAACAAAAAAACTTGCCATTTCTGACAAGTTTATATTCTATTTTTTGCTAAATGTTGTAATTGACTTACCTGAATAAGTATCTTTTACTAAGACTTTATCACATGTAAATGTTAGATTTTTACCAGCTGTACATTTTACTTTTCCTAAAGTACCATATTGAAATTCTATATAATATTTTTCTGTATCGGATGTTATAGTAACTTCCTGAATATTTGGTCCGCTTCCACATGCTCCTTGGTAATTAATATAGAGTTCTTCACAACCATTTCCATAAAAATCAAAATCATTAATCTGTATACCATAATCACCAATAATAAAACCAGGATACCAAATAATATATGTATCATAATATGTGTTATTATTTAAACGTTTTACTAAATTACAGGCATAAGATGTATCTACACCAGGATATACTTCGGATAAAGTACCATTATTACATCTTTCAATCATTGCCTGATAATATGCCTTAGGTGTAGAATATCCTAATTCATTATTCCAAGGAATTTTTGCATATGCCGTTGCTTGATATGATCCGTAAACATTATTAACATCTAATTTTGTAGGTGTTGGAGTGGCATTATTATTGTTATTGGTATTGCTATTATTGTTAGCACCATTATTATTAGATGAATTATTTGATTGATTATTTTGTTGATTACTTGAAGTAGTATTTTGATTTGAATTACTATTACTATTATTTGTGGTATTATTTTGAGTAGAATTATTTGGCTTATTTTCTTTATTATCTTTATTAGAATTATTTGAAGTGTTATTTTTGTTTTTATCTTCTTGCTTATTATCTCCTTTATCTTCTGTTTGTTTCACTTTTTCTTGATAATTACTAATTATAGATTTAAGTTCATTAACTTCTTCTTTATTCTCTATAGTATCATATTTTAAATGAACTCCATTTTCAATAAAAGTCTTTTGAAAATTTTCAAAGTAAGATACTGCTTTTGAATAATTTGAATCTTCAATTTCTACTAATGATAGAGTAATAACAGTATCATCTTTAACATAGTTATTATCAGTTGCTATCTTTATTATCTTTTTAACTCCATCTTCTAAATCTAAGTTTCTTAATTCTTCATTAGTAAATATTATTGCGTCATCATTTAACTGATAAACATCAATAATTACATCATTATTAATCTTTAACATTACTCTTGGATTAATTGATATAACCATATAGATATCATCATTTAATTTAGTTTGTACATCAGTTTGATTATTATCGTTATTTGAACCTTTAGTTTGCTTATTATTTAACATTATTATTCCTATAATTACTCCAATTACTACAATAGTTATTAAAGAAACAATAATTATATTTCTTTTATTTGAAAAAAACTTCTTCATACTTTAAATCCTCCTTATTAACTAATTATAACCCCAACAGGTTAAGTAGATATTCTTCAAAGTTGCTATTATCTAATTCATTGAATGAACATTCATCATATAATAAATCATATTTATTTTGCATTTTATTAAAGTTAGTAAATACAAATGTAGTTTTATCTTGTTCATTTCTGTCATCAAAATATTTCTTTGTATCTTCATAAAGTGTAGGTGTTTCAGAAAATGTAATATATCCAAATACTATTTTATGGTCTGACTCACCTTTATTTTTAATATTGTATAAATTTGAAAATTGATTATCAAACTGTTTAGGTATATCTTTATCTGCTAGACCTGATGTTTTAAATTCTAAAACTGCTACGACATCATTAGCATTATAAACATTAGTGTTAGTTTCTATTGCATCATTTTTTAAAATAATTAAATCCCATTCAGTTGGATAGTTTTTAATATAAGCATTAACATTCGAGACTTTATAATTATATCCATAATAATTTAGAATATAACTTATGTATTTTCTAAAAGTAGACGCTACTAGATTACCAATAATCTTATTGAAAGAGCCTTTTACATTTTCATCTTCTTTAGCTATTTCTTTACGGAAATTAATGTCTTTTCTAGCTTGTAATACCTCGTCAGCAATTCTTTTAGTGATAGGTATATTTCTGTTATTCATATAAACACCCCAATTTCTTAAGGCCATTATATCATAAAATTTATTTGCTTGTCTACTAAGAGCATAAATATTAAATTATATGAGCATAATAAAAATATAACAATAATTGATAAAATTATGCTAGGTGAATACTATGGAAAGACTAAGTGCAAAATATTATAACGACTTGAGAAACTCTATCAACATGAGTAACTTGAAAAAGATTATTGATGAAAAAGGTTTATCTATTGTTAAGGTTGCAACTGAAGCAAATATTTCTGATTCCACATTATACAATTATATTAAATCAGAAAGAATACCATCTGTGGCTACCCTTGTAGAGCTAAGTAGGGTATTAAATACTTCTACTGATTATCTACTAGGGTTAACTGATAATCCAGTTAAAGGTAATGATATAGATAAAGTTGCAAAAGAGGAGAAAGTTGAATTTTTAATTCAAAGTATATTATCTTTACCAAAGGATAAACAAGAATTAGTTTCTGCATATGTAAAAGGACTTCTTAATAACTAGGAAGTCCTTTTACTATGTACTTCGTACTTTGATATATTTTATATATTACTATGTACTTCGTACACCTCATACTACGTATAACAGAATACTTTATTTAAGACTATATTAATATATTTTCTTTTTT
>CACZPQ010000100.1 GCA_902783185.1 uncultured Erysipelotrichaceae bacterium | reverse complement strand
GTTAACATTACTCATTAGAGATGAAAAGAAGTACGATAATAATATCAATGAAGAATTTAAAGTAAAATCTTTTTATGAGTATATTATAAATAAAGAAAATAATTATCTTTTAGTCGCAGAAGCCAATAATACTATAATAGGTTACTTATATGGATATATTATAGATGATGAAAATACAGTTATAAATAAAGTAGCTAAAATAGATGCTTTATATATTGAAGAAGAATATCGTCATCATGGTATTGGATCATCTTTAATTAATGAATTTAAGAATATAATTAAAGATAAAGTAAAATATCTAGAAATAAATACTTTTAATAATAATAAAGAAGCTATATCTACTTATAAAAATAATGGTTTTAAAGAAATAAGTACTATTATGAAATTAGAATTATAACATCTGACTAAAATCAGATGTTTTCTCTTTGTTAACATTAAAATTATTTAATTTTTATTATCTATACTTAATCATTATAACAATAAAATATTTATATTTATGCTAAAATAATGACGTTTTTCGGAAATTATATGATAAAACTAATAATTTTTGAGAAAAAAGATTGTATATTTTTGACAAATGAATACAAATGTGCTACAATTAAAATGTCTTTTGAAGGGGGAATCAAATTATGCCAAAAGATGAAAATGATAGAGAATACTTCTATTTACATGAAGCAAGACCATGGATGAAATATTATCCAGAGGGAATTTTGGAAAGAAAATATCCAGAAACAAATTTATTTAGGTATTTATTATCTAAAAATGTGGACAGAATGAATTCTGTTTCACAGATTTACTATGGGAAAAAATTTACATTTGATGATTTAAGAAAAGAGTCGATATTAAGTGCTCAAATTTTAAATGAATTAGGAACTAAAAAAGGAGACAATATAACTAATCTTGTTCCAAATATACCTGAAGCATCACGTTTATGGTTTGGTGCAACAGAAATTGGCGCAATATCTGATTTTATTGATCCAAGACCAGACACAATGGATATTAGAGCAAATGCAAATAAATTACTTGAGATTATTAAGTTTGAGCAAGCAAAATATATTGTTGCTCTTGATATTTGCTATTTATCAATAATTAAGCCTATTGAAAAAGAACTAAAAGCGATGGGAATAGAAAATGTTATAATTTTGTCTGCTTCTGAATCAATGAATTTACGTGGAAAAATTGATTATTTACATGATGTTTTAAATTATAATTATTTAAGAAATTTGAGAAATTCAGATAATGATGTAAAAAAATTAAAAGGTTACAAGGTTTTACTTGAAAGATTAAAGGAAATGGAAAAACAAAAAGGTCTATTAGATGCAGCAATTAAAACATCTCCTTTACATGTTTACAAATATTCTGATTTAGTTAAAACTTGTAATAGGTCTATATATACTAGTGTTTTAGATCCAGATGCAGCAAACTATATGGGGCATACTTCTGGTACAAGTGGAGCAAGACCAAAACCAATTATCGCTACAAACAGAAATGGTATATCTACTCTTGAACAATTAATAGATGGTGGTGTAAGTTTTAAACCTGGAGAAAGGGTATTACAAATTTTACCCTATTTTGCTCCATTTGGTGCTTATGATAACCATTTATTGAATATTGCTAGTGGTTCAATTACTCTTTCTGTTCCTGAATTTGAAATGGGTGAATTTGGATATTTGTTAAAAAAATATCAACCTAATGTTATAGTAGCTACTCCAGCATGGCTTTCATCATTGCCTGATTGTGAATATATAAAAGATATGGATTTATCTTTTGTAACGCGAATAATATATGGCGGAGATTCAATGTCTACTGCTGATGAAGAAAGATTAAATACATTCCTATTTGCTCATGGAAGTAATGCAGTTGTTGAAAAAGGCCATGGTATGAGTGAATTTTTAGGTTGCGGAACATACGCAAAAGACTCATATAATATGAAAAATTCTATCGGCATTCCTCTTCCTAGAACTATTTATAGTTTAGTTGATCCAAAAGTTGAGGATAAATTAGTTCCACTTAAATTCTATACGGACCAGGAAACCTTATCTGGTGAATTAGTAGTAAGTTCTGATGCAGTTACTCCTGGAAAAGTTAATGGAAATATTATCGTTCCTCGTTATACTATGGAAGGCGATTCTAGTGGAAAGGAATACATAAGAACAAGAGACTTAGTTCATGCAGATAGAAATGGTATCTTTTACCATGAGGCAAGAAAAGACCGTTCTTTTACAAGAGTGGATGGATTCAAAATTAAACCATATGAAATTGAAAAAGAAATTCTTAAAAATAATAAGGTAATAAAAGCTGCAGTTGTCGAATACTTTGATGATAGAAGAAGAGGAATTATGCCAATGTGTCACATTGTATTAGATGAAAACATTATTACTGAAAAACAGATATTAGAAACAGTTGAAGAAATTGTCAACAAAAATATCATTGGCAATCCTACAATGTCTTCAAGACAAATACCTGCTAAATTTAAAGTAAGAAGAAGCATGCCTCTAACTAAAAATTCAAAAGTAGATTATAATTCCTTAAAAATGGAAGAGTTAGATGGAAATGAAATAAATGTTGATGTAAATGAAACAAATTTAACTGTTGATAGCATTGAAATTTACTTCAATGGGGTTAATACAAAAGTAAAAAAATTGAATAAATAACAAAGGAGTTGGAGGTGCCTTCACAATGGAGAGTATACAGGGTTTTTTATTAATTAATATTTATGCTTTTCTCGTAATAGCAGCTATGGGAATAATATTTATTAGCAAAAAGAGATTAAAACAAGTTGAAGACGAATTATATAAATATTTTCTTTTAGATAACATATTCGTTTCTGGCAGTGGTCTATTATTGGGACTATTAGTATCTTTTAATTTTAATTATCAAGAGTTTGCTGTTATTATTGTAAATAAAATTTACTTAATTAGTTTGCTACTGTGGATCACGATGCTAACATTTTATATTTTCTATGTATCATTTAAAGAAAAAATAAATACCAAGAAAATGATTTTATCTTTAACAAGAATTATATTGATACTCACTTTATTAATTTTTCTATTACCAATAGAAATTAACATTAACCCTGTAAATAAAACCGCAACTTCTACAGGACTAGGAGTTATACTAACTTACGCATTGGTGGCTATAGGCTTTATTATTCAAATCTTTTGTTTAATTGTAAATTATAAAAATATAAAAAACAAAAAATATATACCTTTATATTTGTTGATATTGATTGGAAGTATTGTCTTAATAATCCAAATTATAAATCCAAATTTGAACTATATAATTAATCCTTCTCTAATCTTCATTTCATTTATAATGTTTTTTACAATTGAAAATCCAGACACAAAAATGCTAGATGAAGTTCATCGTGCTAAAGAAATAACCGATAGTGCTAATGAAGAAAAAGCAATGTTCTTATATAATATGACTAATGAGATTAGAAAT
>CACZPQ010000099.1 GCA_902783185.1 uncultured Erysipelotrichaceae bacterium | reverse complement strand
GAAACTGAATTAGATAACATAATGTCTAAATATAATAATATAATAAGTAATATATTTAATTAATATAATAAGAAGGGATTTTATGAAGCAAGATATTGAAGTAACACTTAATAATAATAAAAAAATTATTGTACCCTATAGAACAACGATTAAACAAATAGTTTTAAATAACCCTGATGTTTGTCAAGATAAAGTAGTTGGGGCAAAAATTAATAATCATATCGTTGATTTTAATTATGAAATAAAAAAAAGTGTTGATATTGATTTATTTGATATAAATGATATAGATGGATATAAAATGAATCAAGCTGGATTAAAATTTGTTCTTGAGATTGCGTTAAAGAATAATTATCTTGGAGCTGAAGTTACTTTTGATCATTCAATAGGTAATGGTATTCATTCTACAATTAAAAATATTAAGTTTACTAAAGAAGATGTTAATAAATTAAAAAAGGAAATGGATATATTAATTGAAAATGATTTATTAATTCAAAAATTAAATATAGTAACTAAAGAAGCAATAGATTTTTATAATAAAAAAGGATATTTAGAAAAAGCAATGAATGCTAATAATATATCTAATAATATATTATCTATTTATAAATTAGATAAATATTATAATTATTACTACTCTGAAATGCCATATTCAACTGGTTATTTAAATGATTTTGAATTAGTTTATATAAATGATAATGAACTTGCTATTACATTACCAACTAATCATACATTCAATTTAGTAGAATATAAAAAATATAATAAGATAACTGAATGTTTTAATAAGAATAGACATTTATTAAATATGTATAATATGTTATATATTAGTGATATTAATAGAGAAATAGCAAGGGGTAATGCAAAAGATTTCATAAGATTATTTGAAACTCATTTTGATAATAAGGTACATGAAGTTGCTACAACTGCCATTAATAATAACTATAAATATATTTTTATATCTGGTCCTTCATCTTCAGGAAAAACAACTACTGCTAAAAAGATTGTTTTAAATTTAAAATCAGAAGGATATGAAACTATATTATTATCTACTGATGATTATTTTGTTAATAAAGAAGATAGTCCTAAAAATCCTGATGGATCATATGATTTTGAATCTATTAATTGTGTTGATATAAATAAATTTAATCAAGACTTAAAAGATTTAATATTAGGTAAAGAAGTATTATTACCAAAGTATAATTTTAGAACAGGTTTAAGAGAGTATGATAGTGAAATAACTAAACTAGGAGAAAAAGCAATAATTGTAGTTGAAGGAATTCATTGTTTAAATGATGAATTGACACCTGATTTAGATAATTCATTAAAATATAAAGTATATTTAAGTCCATTTATGCCTGTTAAGATAGATAGACATAATTATTTATCTACAACTGATTTAAGACTTATAAGAAGAATAATAAGAGATAATAATAATAGGGGATGCGATATTGAAAAAACTATTGAACTATGGAGAAGTGTAAGACATGGTGAAGAAAAAAATATATTCCCATATTTGGATAAAGCTGATGTTATAATTAATACAGCATTACCTTATGAATTGTCTATATTAAAAGTATTTGTTGAACCACTTTTATATTCAATAAATAGTAATTCTAAATATTTAGAGGAGGCAAGAAGATTAATTAAATTTTTATCAAATATATATCCAATATCTTCAGAATATGTTGAAGAAGATTCAATACTTAGAGAATTTATTGGAGGTAGTGTATTTAAGAAAGAAGGAGATTTATGATAAAAGTAGCTATTAATGGATTTGGTAGAATTGGAAGATTAGCATTTAGAGAAATGATTACTACAACTGATTTTGATGTTGTTGCAATTAATGATTTAGGAAATGCTGAAGAACTTGCATATCTATTAAAATATGATACTAATCATCGTTCTTTTTATGAAAATGATATTTCTTTTGAAGATGATTATTTAGTAATTGCAGGAAAGAAAAAAATAAAAGTATATACTGAAACTGATCCATCTAATTTACCTTGGAAAGATTTAGATATAGATTTAGTTTTAGAATGTACTGGGCATTTTACAGATATTGATGGTGCATCAAAGCATTGCTTAGCAGGTGCTAAAAAAGTATTAATTTCTGCTCCAGCAAAGGGTCAATGTAAAACTGTTGTATATGGTGTTAATGATGATATATTAAGTGGAGATGAACTAATTGTTAGTGCTGCTTCATGTACTACTAATTGTTTAGCTCCGGTATTAAAGGTATTAAATGATAATTTTGGAATAGAAAAAGGATTTATGACGACTGTTCATGCTTATACTAATGATCAAGCTACATTAGATATTTCACATAAAAAAGGTATTGAATCAAGAAGAGGTAGAGCATGTGCAGCTAATATTGTTCCAACATCTACTGGTGCGGCATCTGCTATTGGAAAAGTAATTCCTGAATTATTAGATAAAATGGATGGTATTGCATTACGTGTTCCAGTTAGTGATGGCTCAATGATAGACCTATCATTAGAATTATCTAATTTAGTAACTATAGATGA
The DNA here is from genome assembly GCA_902783185.1 of uncultured Erysipelotrichaceae bacterium. Taxonomy (GTDB): domain Bacteria; phylum Bacillota_I; class Bacilli_A; order RF39; family UBA660; genus RUG12834. The sequence continues at coordinate 370 of CACZPQ010000099.1, read as the reverse complement.
TATTAATAAAGCTTTTATTAATAATCAAAGTATTACATTAATGACTACTAAAGATCCTGTAGTATCATCTGATGTTATAGGTAAAAAGTGTGGAGCACTAGTTGATTTATTATCAACAAATGTTATTCAAGTAAATGGTAAACAAATGGTTAAAGTAATTGCTTGGTATGATAATGAAATGGGTTATACTGCTCAAATGATTAGAACTGCCAAAAAAATGTTTACACAAAGCAAATAAAAGAGTTAAAAACTCTTTTTTTTAATATTTTAATTTGTTATAATATATTATGTAAAGGTAGGTTTTTACTATGGCTAAAAAATATAAAGTAATGTTAATAGCTATAACTATAGTATTAATAGGATCAATATT
>CACZPQ010000098.1 GCA_902783185.1 uncultured Erysipelotrichaceae bacterium | reverse complement strand
TTCATTTTTACACCTCCTTTCTTTTTATAAATATAAAAGGGACTAATTAAAATTAATTAGTCCCTCTACTATTATTATTCTAGGTAAATCCTTAATTTCCTTTTTTTAAATTGAAATTTGTACATTTTCTTTACATATTTTTTAAAATATTTAATACTTGATTTTTAATGCCATCTTTATCAAAATTCATTTTTCTTAATACATCATGTTCTTTACCACTATATCCGAATGTTGATAAACCAATAACATTATCGTAATTAGTAATTCTAGTCCAATTCTCTTTTGTAGATGCTTCAATTGCAATTACTTTTACACCTTTTGGAATAATACTTTGTCTATATTCTTGTGGTTTATTAAAGAATAATTCTAAACAAGGCATTGAAACAACTCTTAAATCATAAGTATCACTTAATTCATCAGCAATTAATAGAGATGTTGTTAAATCATTTCCACAAGATACAATCACTCCATCTAATCTTTGTTTTTCATTTTTTACAATATATCCTCCATTTTTAACTTCTTCACCACTAGTGCCAGCTAAAACATGAGTTTTTCCTTTATGAATAATAAGTGATGAAGTTTTTCCTAATTTCATTATTGCATCCCAAGAACCAATAACTTCATTAATATCCGCAGGTCTAAATACATGCATATTAGGAATACTTCTTAATGTAATTAATTGTTCAATTGGTTGATGTGTTGGACCATCTTCGCCTATTTTAATTGAATCATGTGTAAATATAAACGTAGATGCTAAATTTTGCATTGCAGCAATTCTCATTGATGGTTTCATATGATCAGAAAAAGTTAAAAATGTTGATGCATATGGTCTTAAGTTATATGTTGTCATACCATTTGTTATTGCAGCCATAGCATGTTCTCTAATACCATACGAAATATTTCTTCCCGAATAATCATTTTTAGAAAAAGCAGAATATTTTAATAACTTAGTATTGCAACTTGCTGATAAATCAGCAGAACCACCAATAAAGAATGGTGTTCTTTCTGCAATAATATTCATAATCTTATTATTTGTTTCTCTTAAATCTTCATCATATGTTGCATTTATTTTAAAATTCTTAGCATCAAAAGATAAATTAATATTACCTTCTTTAATAAATCTATCAAATGTTTGAATTTCATTAGAATTAGTTAAATGAAATATTTCATAATATTCATTCCATTTAGCAATTTCTTTTTCCATTCTTTTTTGAATAGTTTCTCTAAAGTCATCTAAATATTTTTTAGTTATCTCAAATTTAGATGTATTTAATTTAAATATTTGATGTAATGATGTTATATCATCTTTTGATAGTGGTCTACCATGAACTATATTTGTACCTTGATTAAATGAATCTTGACCTATAATTGTTTTTATTTCAATCAAAGTAGGATTGTTTTTATTTCTTTTAGCTTTAGTAATTGCTTGATCCAATTTTTTAAGATTATTTCCATCATTAACATAATCGATATTCCAACCTAGTGCATCTAATCTTTTTATAATATTTTCTGAAGATGATGCTGATAAATTATTATCTAGTGTCATTGAATTTGAATCATATAAAACAATTAAATTATTTAAACCATATAATGATGCTAAATTGGCCGCTTCATAAGAAATTCCTTCCTCTAAATCTCCATCGCTAACTAAGCAATATATCTTATGATCAATAATTTTTTGTTTATCTACATAATTTGAAATATATCCTTGTAAATACTTTTCAGCCATTGCCATACCAACAGCAGCAGCAAATCCTTCACCTAATACACCTGTTGAATATTCTACTCCTGGAGTTTTACCATATTCTGGATGTCCCGGTGTTTTAGAATCAATTTGTCTAAATCTTACTAAATCCTCTAATGAAATATCATATCCTGCCATAAATAATGTTGCATATAAAAGAGCAGAACCATGACCTGGAGACATAACAAATCTATCTCTATCAACCCAATTTGGATTTTTTGGATCTATTCTTAAATGATTTGCATATAACATATAAAGAATTGGTGCCGCACCTAATACAATGCCCGGATGTCCAGAACTAGCAGCATCAATCATATCTATAGCTAATAGTTTAATAGTATTAATAATGTTTCTTTGTTCATCATTCATATCACACATCACCCTACTATTATTAATATACCATGAAAAATTAAAAAAATCTATTTTTTAAATAGACTTTATTAACTTATTTACAATATATTTTTAATTAAATCATATACTTTTTCAATTGAATCGTTATTGTTACATTTTTTATTCATATTTTCACTATATTTTTTCAATATTTTATCATTATTTAATATTGCTTTAACATGTTTATTTAAACCCCATCTTGTTTTAAAAAACATTCCAAAACCTTCTTTTTCAAAATATTTATAGTTGGCAATTTCTTGACCACCAGAATGTCTAATCATTAGTACAGGTTTCTTAAAATACAAGCATTCAGTAAGCTGGATACCACCAGGTTTTGAAATAACAAAATCACATAGTTCTAATAGATCTGGTACATTAGTTGCAAAACCAATTGTTCTAACATTTTCTAATCCATTATTTGCAACAAAATCATCTACAACTGTTTTACTATATTCATTCTTTCCAGCAACAAATATAATATCTAATTTGGGATTAGATTTTGCAACCTTTTTAATATATGGTAAAGTTTTTGAAGAACCATTACCTCCTCCACCAAAGAAGATACATATTTTATTTTTACCAGTTAAATTGTATTTTTTTAAATACTCTTTTTTATTAAATTTAGAATTAATATTTGGCATAATAGGAATACCAAATTCTTTAATTTTATTTTTATCTACTCCTCTTTTAATTAAATCTTTTTTCATATATTTATTTGCTACTACAAAATAACTAACATCTTCATGATATTTCATCCATAATTCAATTACATCATAATCTGTTACAATAGTAATAACCTTAGCATTTATAATACCCTTATCATTATAATATTTTGCTAAACTTGGTCCAAAGAAATGTGTAGCAACAATTAAATCAGGATTAAATTTCTTTATTGCATTTTCCATTCTTTTATTTTTAAATATTTGTGTTGATATAGAATCAATTACATCCCCACCAAGTTTAGTACTTGTTAAATTATAAAAGAAATTATGTATAACTGGAGTTTTTAACATAAAAAACGAATTAATCTTTTGTGATATACTTCCAATTACTCTCATTGAATAAGTTAATATATCAAGTGTAGCCACTTCCACATTTTTATCCTCTTTTTTTATATACTCTGCAACATAATTAGCAATGGATTTATGACCACTACCATATGATGCATATAATACTAATACTTTCTTTTTCATATTTATTCTCCTATATAAATTATATGTAAATTTAATAAAAATTTCAAGTTATAGTGTAAATTATTATTATTAAATGTTATTATATATTATGGTGATATTAATGAATGAATCTTTAGATTTAACAAAAAGACAATTAGAAATATTAAATTTTATAAAGAAATATATATCTATTAATGGTTATTCACCATCAATAAGAGAAATATGTAAAGGTAATAACATTTCATCATCTTCAACAGTTTTTTCTCATATTAAAACACTCGTTAATAAAGGTTATATTAAAAAAACTAATAATAAATTTAGAACTATTGAAATTATAAATAATGAACTAATGTTAAATATACCTTTAATACATGAATTTAATCTTTTAAATAATGATTATAATAATATTGATTATATTAAATTATCAAATAAATTATTTAATATTAATAAAGATTCATTTATATTAAAAATAACTAATCCATCAAGTAAATATTATAATCAATTTATTATTTATAATACTTATGATTCCTATAATGAAAAAGATTTAGTTGTAGCATTAGTTAATGAAGAAATAATAATTAATTATTACAATACTAATATAAATAAAATATATGGAAAAGTAATATCAATTATAAACAATATAAAATAGAATAGTAATATAACTATTCTATTTTTAATTCATTGATCTTTTAAACATTCTTTCTAAATCATAATTACTAAACTTAATTATTGTTGGTCTTCCATGACAACAATTATATGGATTATCACATAAAACTAATTCATCTAGCAATATTTTCATAGCATCCAAACTCATTTTAGTGTTTGCTTTAATTGACATTTTACAAGCTGCAGTTTTTATTATATGATCATTAAATCTTAATGGATCAAAATCATTTCCTTTTTGAATAACTTGTTCAATTACTTCCCTAATTGTTAATTCTTCATAATCAGATTTTAACCATATAGGTTCTTCTTTAACCACGAATGTATTCACACCAAATTCCTCAATATTAAACCCTAAAGTTTTTAAATAATCTATATTTTTATTTAATATTATTGCATCACTTTTAGATAATTCAATTGTAACTGGAATTAATGGTTCAATTGTATTTACCTTTTTATCTTTTAATGACTTTTGAATTTTTTCATAATTAACTCTTTCTTCAGCAGCATGTTGATCAATTAGATAAAAACCTTCATCATTTTCTGCTAAAATATATGTTCCATTAGCTTGTCCTATAGGATATAAAACTAAATTTTTCATTTCAGAATTTATAACTACATTATCATCTTCTTTAGAATCACCTAAGTCTAGTGTTGTTTGCCCAACAATGGCATGATCATCAGTTAAATTAATTTTTTCATGTTTTTCTTCTTCAATATTATTTTCTTTTAAAACATCAGATAATATTTCATTATTTACTTTAAAGTTAGGACTTACTCTAAGAGTTGCATCTGGTATTAATAAATTATTATATAATGCATCTTTTATAGTATCATTTATTAATGAATATAAATCCTTTATTTTAGAAATTTTTATATCTTGTTTAGTAGGATGAATATTAACATCAATTAGTGTTGGATCAGTATATATATTTAATATAACTATTGGATATTTAATATCAGGTTTATATGTATAATACGCATCATTTATAGCTTTATTTATATCAATATTTTTTACTACTCTACCATTAACAATAGTAATCATATAATTACGATTAGATTTTAATATTTCAGGTTTACAAATATAACCTGAGATATCATAATCATCATTAGATGCATTAATTTCTATTAACTTGGATGATATTTGAAGTCCATATATTTCATGAATAGTTTTCTTTAAATCATTTGATCCACTTGTTTTTACTATTAAATTATCATTATTTTTTAAACTAAATCTAATATCAGGACGAGATAAAGCTAATTTTTCAATGAATGATGTAACATTAGCTAATTCAGTTACTTCTGAATTTAAAAATTTAAGACGAGCTGGTGTATTATAGAATAAATTAGTAACTTCAATTCTTGTTCCTTTTCTTGCATCAGATTTTTCATCTACTAATAATTTACCACCTTTTATTTTAAGGTGTGTTCCAACTTTACCTTGAGATGTTATAATATCAACTTCTGATACACTTGCAATTGATGGTAGTGCCTCACCTCTAAATCCTAGTGTATTAATAAAGAATAAATCATCTTCTTTATTTAGTTTTGAAGTAGCATGACGAGAAAAAGCAAGATGAGCATCATCTTCATCCATGCCATTTCCATTATCAATTACAACAATAGAATTCAAACCACTATTTTTTAGTTCAACATCAATTTCTTTAGCATCTGCATCAATTGCATTTTCAACTAGTTCTTTAACAACTGATGCAACTCTTTCAACTACTTCACCAGCAGATATTTTATTTGCTAAATTTTCTGACATAACATGTATTTTACTCATTACTACCACCCTTTAATAATAACTAATTAAATATTGATTTTCTAATATTAATTAAATCAAATAATTCTTCATTAACTAATAATTTACATTTCTTTTTAACATTAATAAATCCAAGTGAAGATATAACAACATCTGAATTATCATCAATATCTATTTCCTTATAAATAATATCTTCATCTTTATATATTTTTTTAATTCTAATTAAATTACTAATATAAAAAGTAATATTATTATTATCAAACCCTTTTAAAAATAATCTATCCTCGATTAAAAATATTTGATTATCTTTAACTTGATAATTCATTGGACTAACAAAATATACTGGATTCATCTTTTTGATTAATTCATATTCTTTATCCTTATAAAATGTATTTTTCAAATTAAAACCAGGAGTATCAATTATTTCAAAATCATTTATTTTTATATTAATAAAATCTAGTGTTGTATTAGGTACTGATGATTCTAATATTTGATTATCATTTTTTAAACTATTAATTAAAGTTGATTTACCAGCATTTGTATAGCCTAATATATAACTACTCTTTTTATTATTTTTCTTTAATATAGCAAATATAGTATTTATATTATAATTCTTTTTTGAACTTAAAAATATTATATTATCATCAAGATTATATATATTTTTTAAATTTTCTTTAACCTTATCTAATTTAATATCTCTAAATATTAAATCACTCTTTGAAATAACTAATGTTTTATCTATACTAATCTTTTTGTAAGTATTAATTGTTTCATTAGATATATTTAAAAAATCTACTAGAAAAAAAGCATATTTATTGCTTTTATTAACAATATCAATTACTTCATTTTCATCAACTAATACTTCATTCATTACTTTTTCATTATAGTTTTTTAATTTAAAACATCTTTGACAATAATCTGCTTCTTCAATATGTTCATATGGAACATAACCCACTTTTGAATTATCCTCGTTTTGCATTACAGACCCACAGCCTAAACATTTTTTAATTATGATAGTACTTTCCTTTTTCATATATACCTTTCTTCTTTAGTTTATTTAATATTATTCTTTCAAACTTTCTATTTATTTTTGTTAAAAATTTATCTTCATCAGTTAGGGGATCAACAAGTATTGATGTTATACCACATCTATTAGCACCTAAAACATCAGTTAATACCTGATCACCTATTAGTGCTGCTTCACTAAAATCTAAGTTAAACATTCCTAAAACCTTTTTAAATTTTCTTTTTAATGGTTTCATAGACATATAAGCAGAATCTACATTTAAGATTTCTTTAAATGGAGCTACTCTTTTCTTTTTACTATTGGATAGAATAATTATTTTTATATTTAAATCATCAATATATGCAAATAACTCTTTAACATCTTTAGATGGTTCATTTTCAGTTAATGGAGTTATTGTATTATCAAGATCAAATAATATACATTTTATTCCATCTTTTTTTAATTTTTTATAATCAATATTAAATATATTCTTAGCATATATATCTGGAATAAAATTATTCATACTTATCACTTCCTATCCACAGTCATTAGTTTTAGATTTAGTTAAAACACTATTACAATATTCGTCATAACATAAATATTTATTTTTATAATAAAATTTAACTCCATCATCAAGTAATAATTCATCATTTTCAATTTTATATTTACCACTCATTTCATTAGCAGTTAAATTATTTAAAGATCTACCTAATGTATAATCTTCTTTTTTAACAACCAATTTATCTACTACTTCATTTACCTTAGTAGATTTAACTGAATCAATACCAGTAAATGTTTTAATCATTTTTTCATATTCTAAAATATTATCATCATTTTTATAATAAATTGTAATCATCTTTGATGCATCTTCAATTTTATCAATAATATCATATGATTTTAAGTTTTCAATTTTATTAATATAATTTGTAATTTCTTTTATTTGATTATCACTAATATCATTAGTTAAAATAACTAACGTAGTTGCTACATCATTATATTTACACCAAGTTCCTTGAAATTTATTATCACAACCACACAGCATTATTAATGCAAATATTAATACTAATATTCTTACCCTTTTCATTTCATATCACCATATATATTTTATCATGAAATTACAATAAATAAAATAAAATTAATTAAGGTGATTAAATGTTAAGTTGGTTAATTGAAATTATTAAAAATACATTCTTTTTAACTGGTAGTTATTCAAATACAGTATTTTTAGATCCATTATCATATGAAGAAGAACAAACTCTAGTAAATAAAATGCTAAATGGTGATAAAAATGCAAGAAATTCTTTAATAGAACATAATTTAAGATTAGTTGCTCATATAGTTAAAAAGTTTGAAAACAGCAATGTCGATCAAGATGATTTAATAGGTATTGGTACTATTGGCTTAATTAAAGGAATAGATTCATATAGTAATGAAAGAAATGTTAAAGTTGGAACATATGTGAGTCGCTGTATAGAAAACGAAGTGTTGATGTTTTTTAGGACAACAAAGAAATATAAAAATAATGTTTCTTTAGATGATACTATTGGTTATGATAAAGATGGTAATGCTATTAGTCTAATAGATGTTATTGAAGATACTGATAATACCTTAGAAGATAAAGTATATCTAAAAGAAAATGTTGATTTATTAAATAAATATATAGATAAACTAAATAAGAGAGAAAAAGAAATAATAATAAAAAGATATGGTTTAAATAATACTAAAGAAATGACTCAAAAAGATATTGCTAAAGAATTAAAAATATCAAGAAGTTATGTATCAAGAATTGAAAAAAGAGCATTAACTAAAATATTAAGAGCATTTATAAAAGAAAAAAAGTGTTAATATAACACTTTTTTAACTATCCGATAGTTTATTAATACTTTTGATTTTTTATTTATTCAATTTCTAAAGAAAGTTATTGACTATCCTCCAATATTGCCACCCTGCCATGTACTTCGATCACAATTATAAAACATTAATAGTGCATTATAATATATAGGAAAATTAACATTTACTGTATCACCACTATTTATTTGTAATGTAACAACTTTACTACTTACAAGCGTTTGTGACACTCCATTTATAGATAAAGTTCCATTACTTTGCTTTCCAAACCATACAACAACTTCTCCGCTAAACTTAGCTTTTAATGTTATATTTGTTGCTCCACTATATGCTGTTCTTTGACTACCACTTACATAATCAAAAAAATCAGAATCATAAAAAGTTAACCCCGAATAATATGCACTAGCAATATCATCAGCCAAAATTAAACGATTTATATTTTCACCACCAACTGTATATTTTGCATATAAATTTGTTATTGTTTGATCTATTATAGTTGTTTCTTCTACTTTATTTGTAAATGTTGATTCCTTATACCATCCATCAAATGTATATCCTACTTTTATTGGTGTTGGTAATTCTCCTAATTGTTCTCCTACTACTCCTTTTTTATATTGTTCTTCTAAATATCCTCCATTTGTATTATATTTTATTATTTGATAATTACTTGTTTTATCAAATTCTAAATTACATTTAACTTTACTTGTTAAATTTGATATATTTAATTCCCAATTTAAATCATCCCATTCTCCTTGAGCATTTTCACAATTTATATTCGTTAGTATGTATCCATCTTCTTTACTTGGTGGTTCACTGTTATTCCTTCCATCATAATTATATGATACTATATTTATATCTCCACCTAAATATTTTACTTTTCCATTTATTAATGTATATTCTGAACTATTACTCTCAAACTTAGCAAATGTAAACATGATTATTCCTATTAATAATATAAAACATGAAATAACTATACTTATTTTTTTTATATAAGTATTTTTATTTTGTTTTATTCTTAATTTTTTTAATTCTTTATTTTTATTAAATTGTTTCATGGCTACCACCTAGTATAATGATAGCATATTTTGACCCCCCCCCCGCAAGGCCAAATTACAAAAAAAGAAGGTATAACCTTCTTAACGGAAGCCGCCTCCGCCGCCTCCACCACCGAAGGAACCTCCTCCTCCGCCACCAGATGAGAATCCTCCACCACCTGATGAATAGCTTTCAGCTCTAGCTTTTGCAGTTGATGCTGCACTTACTCCAGTGTATGAGAATGTATTTATTAATATAACATCATTATACATATCATCACTAATAACATCTGGATATAAATCTTTAAATTCTTTAGCTACTTCTTTAGCCATACCAAATATTTGAGCATAGATTAAATATTCTCTCCACATTTTAACCTCAATTGCTGTTTTTTCATGCATTGATGTAAATTCTTTAAAGAATTTCTTTAATCCTGCCATTTGGGATGCTTTTTCATTTAATTCATTAGTAGCACCCATTACTTGTTTATTTTTAACCATTACTGGTCCTATATATTTAGTTTCTTTACTTAATAATCCATATTCATAAGCTAATGTAGAATCAAACCAACCCAATACTGTAGAATAATGCTTAGAACAATATTTTTTAAATTCATTAGTTTCTAAGATATTATCTTTAGCCGCTTCTTTCATCATGTTATACATCTTTAATTCTTGAGGATCTGTAGGATTTTTCTTAAATTCTATCTTAGTTTCTTTATTTTTAAATATTCCTTTTTCTTCAGTAGTTACACTAACTAAATCTTCTTTAATCCATTTAAGTAATAATGAACCTAAATAATCAGTTTTCTTATTTAATAATTTATATTCATCAGAAATAAGATATGCTCTACCAAAATTATCTTTAAATGGTAAATCTCTAAATGGTAATACATCTTTTTTAGGATATACTTTATTCTTAATTTTGTTGCTACCACTATATTTAGAACCAAAAATGGCAATTAATATTATTATTATTGGCCAAATTAAGACACTAAGTATCCCCCAAATCATTTCCAAAAAATCTTCTTTATCTTTATCATATTTTGTTGAACCATCTTCAGCTCCAGCAAATACATCATCCCAACTCTTATTTATTTTATTAGTTGTATTAAAATATCCCTCAGGAAATTTAACTAATATTGTCATGTAATCATCTGATTTTAATCCATTTTTTGGTGGTTGCATTTCAATATATCCATCATATACATATGCAGTTCCACCATAATTACCATAACCCCATACATCCAAAGTACTTTCAAATGCTTTACTACCATATATTTTTATATATACATCATTTGGTTTTGGTTTCATATCATATGGTATTAATTGCCAAAATAATATTTGAGTTCCATCACTTGTATTATATATAAAGTTATTAATAGTATATTTTAAAGTATATACTCTTGATCCATACTTTGATATACCCCAACAAAGATCTACTTCATTACCATCTTTATATATACCATTAGTATATTTTTTAGTATCAAATGATGATTTTATATTCCAACTATCATTATATGTATAAGTTGTTCCACTATCATCTGTAACACTAAAATCAGATATATAAGAATTACCTAAATTATAGTAAGGATGATATCCTTCAGTTCCTTCACTTAATTTTGCATTCCATACTTCAGTAATATGAGCATTGCCTTCATCATCTACAAATATATCCATTGATATTTTATTTAATTTATTAGATGCACTAACAACACTTATACTACAAATAAATAATAATACAAATGCTAATAAATACTTAATATTCTTCATATAATTATCCTCCTTATTTTAAGTTTTTAACTAAATCACACATATTTTGAAGTGCTTCTTCTTCTCTTTTTTTGATTAATGTTTTTTGTTTTTCAGTATATGGAATATATCCATCTTCACCATTTAATAAATAATCTTCATTTTGTAAATTATTAGATGGATATAATTCATTTTCGTTTATATCTTCTTTGCATAATCTATCAAGTGATAGTTTAAAATCTAAGTATGTTTCTAGTTTATTAGCTCTTGTTGTAAAATCAGATAATTTTTGAAAATTATATATAAATGGTTTAGTTAATCTTAATATATCAGTCATCAAAATATTACCATTTTCATCTAAATTAATATCTAAATTCTCTAAAATATATTTAGGAATAGTTTTATCTATTAATCCTTCAATAATTTTATATATAATCATACATTTCTCTTTTAAAATACATATATAGTTTTTAAAATAATCTAGTGTATATGGTTCAAATCTATATTTATCAAACTTTAAGAATAATACAAATCTATCTCCATAATTAGACACATTATCATAAATATCACTTGTAATATCAAGATTTAATTTATCTGTTTTAACTTTAATATCAGGGTTTTCTTCATAAAATTTATTATCTAAAAATCTTTTTATATCTCTTTCTTTTATATATACATCAAAACTATTTAATTTATTAAATATATCATTAAAATCAATATTTAATTCACTTGTTAAAATATCTACTATATATTTTGGATTTTTATACATTCTACCACCCTCTAAATATATAATAACATAAAAAGAAAAAAGATTTAATAAAAATTAAACCTTTTTAGAATTTTACTTCTACATTCTTTCTTTCTTCTTCAGAAGCTTCAAAGAAGTTTGTAGGTTTAAATCCAAATATATTAGCAACTATAACTGCAGGGAATACTTGACATGCATTATTGTATGTAAGTACTGTATCATTATAAAATTGTCTAGCATATTGAATTTTATCCTCAGTTTCTGTTAGTTCATTTTGTAAGCTAGTAAAATTTTCATTTGCTTTTAATTCTGGATATGCTTCAGATAAAGCAAAAATTTTAGAAATTGCTTTAGTTAATTCGCCATCAGCTTTTAATTGTTCTTCAGGAACAGTAGCAGATGCATATGCATTTCTTGCAGCAATAACTTCTTCTAAAGTTTCTTTTTCATGTTTAGCATAGCCTTTAACTGTTTCAACTAAGTTAGGGATTAAATCAAATCTTCTCTTTAATACTGTATCAATTTGTGCCCATTGATCCTTTACTTTATTTCTTAATCCTACTAATCTATTATAAGTAGCAATAACCCATAAAATAATTACGGCAACAATAACCAAAACTATAATCCACCACATATATATTCCTCCTTACTAATATTATATTATCATAACTTATTTATTTTTTAAATATTTTTTTTAAGTTACTTAATAATTTATATACTTTATAAGGAAAACTTATACCTATTTCATATGCTCCTAAGAGTTCTTCAACATAACCATTAAATCCTTTTTTAAACTCATAGATTCCATCATTATCATCACAGCTTTTAATACCATAAAAATTATATCTTTTAAATTTATTTAAACAAGCATATTTAATCATTTCATATTGCAAACGGTATTGCCCATTAAATTTCATATATTTTTCATATGACCCACTAAATAAATATACTACTTCACTTCCATATGTTATAAACATAGCCCCAGATAATATTAGATAATCATTATCTTTTTTTAAATTTTCTATTTCTTTAATCTTTTTATTAATATTTAATAATTCTTTTCTTAAAGTATTTTTCTTTTTTTCGTTATTTGTATTTAATTTATTATTAATAGATTCCTTTTCATTTATTAATTCATTTAGATATAGTTTTAAATCTAATTTACATATTAATACTTTAATATTATCTTTAAAAGATTTATACATATTTTGATAATATGATAAATTTCTATCATGAAAGTTTCTTCTTGAGCAAGTTTCTTCAGTAATTCTCTTAAATAAATATAATTTTTCATATGGTAATTCTTCAACAATTAATTTATATTTATTAATAGTTTTATTAATTATATTTCTAGTATTAGGTTTCATTTCATTAAATAATTTATTAAAATCTTTATTAGTATTAAGTACAAAAGTTAATTTTACCTGATTATTCTTTATTTCTTTAAAACCTAAATCATATAAATAATTAATAACATAAGTATTATCTATTCCATTTTTTATATAATTGCCATTAATATCTCTCTGTTTTTTTATAATATATGGATCTATTATTAATCTATATCCATTTAATAGCTTAATAAATTTTATTATTTCATTAGTAAAATAACTAACTAATTTAGAATTACTATAATCTATTAAATAACCTTTTAACGCTTCATAAGTATAATGTTTAAAAAAAGAACTAGTATTAGTTAGTAATGTAGCACATATAATATTTTTATTATGATCTTTTAATCCAACTAAATAAACACTTCTATTTAAAGAAATGAGTAAATCTTTCATATATATACTTTGAAAAAAATTATTTAATGGATGAGACTTAGCAAATTTATCATATTCATCATCACACAATATTGAAAATTTTAATTCATTTATATTCATATTATTAGTATTATTTTTATTTTATATAATATACATTATTGTTATTATTAATTAATTGACATAATTTAATTATTATTGTATATTAAATTTAATGAGGTTGGTCCCCGTTCATTGGAACGAGGGTCAGCCTCTTTTTAGTATTACAATAATTATAATAAATATAATAATTAATTGACATATTTTATAAATAATAGTATATTATATGTAATGAGATTGGTCTTGGTCCGTTATGGGGACTGGTGGTCAATCTCTTTTTAATATAATAATAATTTTATCATATTTTTTTATAATAATTTTTTTGATCCAGAATCTATCCTTATTTAAGGATATTTTTTTAATTTGGCTAATTATCTTATTAATATTTATATTTGATTTTGTTATATCTATAATAAAATTTGGTGATTGATTTTTTGCATTTTTTAATGCAGTATCTAATGTTTTACTAGCGTTTCCTTTTATTTCTTTCAAATCCCAATATTCTCCATTCCAAATAAAGTCAGGTGTTTTTATTCCTTCAGGTATATTAACTCTTGGACACATAAATATTTCTCCGCCAAAAGTAGATTCTAACCACTTGGCACATTCTAATTCACTTTTACTATAATCTAAAAGTATGTTCTTACCATCTACTTTCTTCTTTTTATTATTAATAATCCAATAATCTAATTCTTTTATTTCATGAGAATTAGGATTAGCATTACTAATCCACTTTTTTGTTACATCAATATAATTATTCTTTTTATTTTGCATTTAAACCTCCTGCTAGTTTTAGATTTAATGTTTATATTAGCATTTAATATACATATTTGTCTATAAAAATCTTTCTTTTTTATTTAATTAAAGTTATAATTAATAAGTAAGGAAATGATTATATGAAATTTGAAATATTAAATGAAAAAGAATTTATGGACTTTGCAACAAATCATGAACAAGCATCTTTTCACCAAACAGTTAACTGGGGAAATTTAAAAGCAATGACTGGTTGGGAAAGTTATTTAGTTGGAGTTAAAGAAAACAATAAAGTAATTGCTGCCTCTTTAATACTTGCTAAAAAAACACCTATTGGTAAAAAGATGTTTTATGCACCACGTGGCTTTTTAATTGATTATGATAATGTTGAATTATTAACATTCTTTACTAAAGAATTAAAAATTTGGGCTAAAAAGAATAAAGCTATATTTATAAAAATAGATCCTTATATTTCTTATCAAGAAAGAGATTTACATGGAAATATAGTAGAAAATGGAAAAAATAATAAAAATGCCTACAATAATTTAATTAATTTAAAGTATAAGCATATGGGATTTAATGTTGCTGGTGAAGAAGTACAACCAAGATGGATATTTATTACTCCAACTAAAAATACAACAGTTGAAGAAGTAATGAAAGGGATGGATCCTAAAACTAGACAAATCTTAAGAAAAAATGAAAGAAATAAAATTAAAGTTAGAGAAATAAAATATGATGAATTAGATAAATTTAAAGCTATATCAGAGCATACTGCTAAAAGAAGAGGTTTTTTAGATAGACCACTATCCTACTATCAAAAAATGTTTAAAGAAATGGATAAAAATGGCTTTATAAAAATACTACTTGCAGAACTTGATACTAATACATCAATAAATGAATATAAAGATGAAATAAATAAACTAAACGAAGAAATTAATTTAAGAGAAAAACAATATAATGAAGATCCAACTAAAGTAAATAAGAAAAAGTTTGATCAAAAACAAGAAACTTCAAGAAATGAAATTAAAAGATTAGAAAAAAATATTAATCACTTAGAAGAGTTAAAAGAAAAACATGGTGAAATTATTACATTAGGAGGAATACTATTTTATTTAAGTAAAAATGAAGTATTATCTTCAGTTGGTGGTTCATATGATGAATTTATGGAATTTCAATCAGCATATACTCTACATTGGGCAGGATTAAAATACGCTATAGAAAATAATTATGATAGATATAATTTTTATGGTATATCAGGTATATTTGATGAAAATAATCCATTATTTGGTTTATATTCGTTTAAAAGAGACTTTGGTGGTAAAGTTGTAGAATTAATTGGTGAATTTGATTTAGTTATAGATAAATTTGCTTACTTTATATACAATGTTGCAATAAAAATATATTATTTTATAAAAAGTAAAAAAATATAAGAAATATCTTATATTTTTATTTTGTTTTATTAATTGCATTTAATGCTGTTTTAATATCTTTCTTTCTTTTTCTAGCTTTAGTAGTCATTGTATCAACATTTTCATTTACATTTGGAACTAAACTATCATTTAGTATTATTCTTACTCTATCATTATTTTTAAGTTTAGTATTAATACCTGCTGGTTGATCATTTATTAATACACCAGACATCTTATCTCCATAATAATTACCTAATTTATATGCAAAGTCTACTACTGTTGCACCTTTTGGAAGTTCAACTACTTCACCATCTGGGGTATAAACATATATTTTATCAGCAAATAGTTCCTTTTTAACTTCATTAACAAATTCTTCGTTATTTGAATAATATCCGTTTATTTCTTTTAAATCATTATAAAATTGATATCTATTTTTAAACTTTTCTTGCATACTTTCTCTTGTATTTTCTTTATCTATATCCCAAAGTGCAGGAAGACCATAACAAGCAATATTTTCCATATCTTTTGTTCTTATTTGAACTTGAACTAATCTATTATCTGGTGCAAATACTGTTGTATGAAGTGATTGATAATGGTTAGTTTTAGGATTACAAATAAAATCTTTAAATTTATCATTAACTGGATGATATATTTGATGCACTCTACCCAAAGTTAAGTAACATTCATCAATACTATCTAAAAGTACTTTTAAATTTAATAAATCATGTATTTCTGATAATTTTAATCCAGAAGATAACTTAGTATAAATACCATAAATATGTTTAATTCTTGTTTTTATTTCATTATTAATATTTTCTTTAGATAATGATTCTTTAATATTCCAAAACATTGTATTTAAAGAATCCCTACTTTCAACATCTATCATTTGATATAACTCTAATGTTCTTTTGTAATCATCAGGTTTTAAATATTTAAATGCTAAATCCTCTAATTCATTTTTTAATTCATATTGTCCTAATGAATAAGCAAGAGGTACAAAGATATCCATTGTTTCATATGCTTTTTTTAATCTTTTTTCTTGTGTTTTTACTTCAATAGTTCTCATATTATGTAATCTATCTGCTATTTTAATGATTACTATACGAACATCTATCATAACACTTGAAATAATTTTCTTTGTATTAGCTATATTTTTTTCTTTAGGTGAAGAAAATGAAATATTACTAATCTTAGTTACACCATCAACTAATGTTCTAATAGTTTTATTAAATTCATTTTCTATTTCATCTAATGTACACGGTGTATCTTCAACTACATCATGTAAAAGTGCTGCACATATAGTATCAATATCTAAATGCATTGATGCTAAAATATATGCAACATTTAATGGATGTGTAATATATGGTTCACCACTATCTCTATATTGTCCAGCATGACATTGATTAGCTAAGTCATATGCTTTTTCAACCATACTTAAATCAGAGTTTAAATACTCTCTCATTTTAATAAGTAATCTTTCTAAGGTAATATCGTTCATCATAATAATCACCCCTTAAAAATATTGCTTCTAATTTACTATAAATAGCTATTTTTGTCAATATTTAAAAATAGTTTAGATAATCTAAACTATTTTAATAATTCCTCTAATTTTTTCTTTTCTTCTTCCAATTTTTGTCTATCCATATCTACAATATTTTTTGGTGCTTTATTAACATAATGTTCATTAGATAATAGTTTTTCACGTCTTGCAATAGAATCTTGTAATAATTTAATTTGAGTTTCTTTTATTTGTTTATCTGCAATAGATTCTTGTTTTTCAAAGAAAATAGTTGCTTTATAATTATTTGCTTTTACATTATAAGATTTAATATTAATTGGATTTGTTATAATATTTTCAATCTTTAACATTTTTATAATTATTTGATCATTAGTATTAATTAACACTTGTACATCTTTTGGAATATTATTCTCTGTCTTAATATTTCTATAAGTTTTAATAAATTCTATTTTATCATCAACTATTTTTTCTTCATTCTTATAAACAAAATCTTTGTTATATTCTGGATATTTAGATATCATAATAGATGCAGTTTCTTTAATTGGTAACATTTGATATATTTCTTCAGTTACAAATGGCATAAATGGATGTAACATTTTTAATATGCCAGTTAGAACATAACATAAAACTGATTTTGTAGTATTAGAATCACTATTAAATTTAGCAAATTCAATATAATTTGAACAAAAATCATCATAAATAAAACTATATGTTTCAGTACCAAATAAATTAAATTCATATTTATCCATATGATTAATACTTGATTTAACTATATTTTCATATTTAGTAAGAATCCATTTATCTTCATCAGTTAAATTATCAAAAGTATATTCTTTTAATCCTTCAATATTCATTAAAACAAATCTTGATGCATTCCATATTTTATTAATATAATTCCAAGTTGATGACATTTTTGTTTCATCAAATCTAAGGTCAGTACCAAATGAAACATCAGTATTTAAATAATATCTTAACGCATCAACACCATATTTTTCAATCATATCAAATGGATCTACACCATTACCTAGTGATTTAGACATTTTTCTACCATTTTTATCACGAATTAAACCATGAATAATACAATCCTTAAATGGTCTAATATTATTTAATCCTTCTGATTGGAAAATCATTCTTGCAACCCAGAAGAAAATAATATCATAAGCAGTAACTAAACAATCATTTGGATAATATCTTTCTAAATCTTCAGTGTTATCTGGCCAACCTAATGTTGAAAATGGCCATAATGCAGATGAAAACCATGTGTCTAAAACATCTTCATCTTGAACCCAACCAGACTCTTTTGGAGCTTCAAGTCCAACATATACTTCATCACCTTTATACCATGCTGGAATTCTATGTCCCCACCATAGTTGTCTTGAAATACACCAATCATGACACGAAGTCATCCAAGATTTTAATAGATTTTCAAATCTATCAGGAACAAAATTTACCTTTTCATCTTTTTTATTTTGAGTATTTAATAAATTACTAGCTAGTTCATCCATTTTAACAAACCATTGCTCTTTAATCATTGGTTCAACCATTACATGAGTACGTTCAGAATGACCAACCTCATGAACAAGTGGTTCTACATCTAAAAGAAGTCCAAGTTCTTTTAAATCTTTTAAAACTTCTTCTCTAGCATCCTCTCTTGTCATTCCTTGATATTTTTCTGGCACATTTTCATTTAATGTTGCATCATCGTTCATGATACATACTCTTTCAAGATTATGTCTATTACCTACTTCAAAATCGTTAGGATCATGTGCTGGTGTTATTTTAACTACACCTGTTCCTTTTTCCATGTCAGCATGTTCATCAGCAATAACAGGAATAGCTTTATTCATAATTGGTAATATAACGTTTTTACCAATATATTTTTTATATCTTTCATCATCTTTATTAACTGCAACAGCTGTATCACCAAATAGCGTTTCTGGTCTAGTTGTTGCAACATCTAAATATTCATCACTATCTTCCAAAACATATTTTAAGTGATAAAAAGCACTCTTTTCTTCAGAATAAATAACTTCTTCATTAGATAAAGCAGTTTTAGCAACTGGATCCCAGTTAATAATCTTTTCACCACGATATATTAAACCTTTATTATAATAGTCAACAAATACTTTAGTAACAGCTTTATTTAAGCCTTCATCAAGAGTAAATCTTTCTCTAGTATAATCAACTGATATTCCCATAGCAGCCCATTGATCACGAATTGTACCACCATATTCTTTAGTCCAATCCCAACAAGCCTCTAAAAACTTTTCTCTACCATATTCATACTTATTAATGCCCTTGTCTTTTAGCCTTTTAACTACTTTAGCTTCAGTTGCAATTGCAGCATGATCCATTCCTGGTAACCAAAGTGTATCAAATCCTTGCATTCTTTTATATCTAATAATAGCATCTTGTATTGCTACGTTATAAGCATGTCCAATATGTAGTTTTCCAGTAACATTAGGTGGTGGTATTACAATACAATATGGATTTTTACTTTTATCTCCTGCATTAAAATATCCATTTTCTTTCCATGTATTATATTTATTTTTTTCAACTTGCTTATGATCATATTTGCTATCTAACATAATTATCAATCCTTTCATTTAAAATATCTCTTATTTCAAATATTTTTTCATCATTTGTTGCATTATATATTAAATTAATATATTTATCAATTATATTTGATTCCTTAATTATTTCAAAACTCTTTTTATAATTAATATCAAAAATAAAAGTTAACGTTCTTAATTTTCCATCAGTTTTATTTTTTATTGTTTCATTATTAATTAGTTTTTGTTCATAAAAGAAATTCATTATATCATTAGAAATATTATAATCTTCTTTATAGGAATCTCCAAGTTGTTTTAACATTATATCAATTTTATCAGCATCTCTTGTAATATTAGCAAACAATAATTCTCTTTCACTTAAACTATCATCAACTCTATATTTATTATGATATTTAACTGCTTTTAAGACTATTTCATTATTATAATTTAATTCTTTTAATATTTCGTAACTTTTATCACCATGATCTATAGAATCATCATCATAAAATGTATGATACTGAGTGTATTGTGGAAATCTACCTAAATCATGAAATAAAGCACATATACCTGCTAAATTAATATCTTCGTTAGATAACAATAAAGATTTAGCAATTTCTTTAGCATATCCAACTACTCTATATGTATGTTCTTTCTTTCCTTTTAACTGTGGTATAGTTAAATCATAATCATTAATAAATTTTTCAAACATTTCTAATTCTTTTTGCATAATTTCACCTCAATAAAAAAATCATAAACTAAAGGACGACTAAAGCCGCGGTACCACCTTAATTTATGATTTATATCATACTCTTTATAACGTAACGAGTTATATTCGATTATTTCTCTTTAAGCAACCTTCTTAAAACATTATTATTAGTTTCCACCAACCACTAATTCTCTTTGAATAATTATTTTAATACTCCTCTTAAATACATTCGAAATACAAGTAAATTATAGCATTTTTTAATATTATTGTAAATAAATTTAAATCTTTTATGTTGTAATAACATTTGCACGTGATGAACCATTACCAATATTATTTAAAATATCTGTTTTATTTGCAATACCGTTTATATTCCATCCACTTAAATTTAATTCAAATCCTTTATCACCTATTGTGTATTGTCCAAAGGAACTAAACATATAATTAGCATTAGTTAAATTAGAAATATTCCATGAACTTAAATCTAATTTTAAGTTTTTAAAATACTTGAATGAATTACTAAACATATATTCCATAGTGGTAACATTTGATACATCCCATTTATCTATACCTATTATTTCAATTGTTGGTTCTACATCACCTTCATAATAATGATATGTAGGTGGAGCATATGGTCTATCATAAGTAACTGTAAACCATCTATTATTAAATGCATAATTAAACATTTCTGACATATCTGTAATATTTGATGTATCCCATCCAGATAAATCAAGTTTCAATGAATGGACTTTTTGTGCTGTACTTTTAAATAATTTACTTAAACTTGTTGCATCACCTAAATCCCAATTTGATGCATCAAGATTAAAGACTACATTTAATCCTTCAAGATAACTAAATAGAGAATCAATTCTTGTATTACTATTTATTTTCCAATTAGACATATTAATATTAACATTAAGTGTATTAGTGAGTGGTGATCCAATGATATTATTGACAGTTACATTTGTTAAATCCCAATTTGATATATTTAAATCAATACTTTTGGCATTTGCACCAAGACCACCTAAAATAGACTGTAGATTATTGCTTGCTTTCAAATTTGAAATACTAATATCAGCATTGTTAGCATTATATGCAAGCGATGAGAATATCCCGCTTATCGATGTTGTAGTATTAAATTTAAGATTATCGGCTTTAAAAGTTAAATTTTCAGCATTTTCACCAACATTATTAAATAAATTACCATTCCAAGACTCTATACCGGATAAATTCCAATTAGAAACATTAATATTAACGTTTCTACTATTACTACCAACATAGCCAAAAGCACCACCAATATTTTTAACATTCGAAACATCCCAATTTGAAAGATTTAATTCTAATTCCTCACATTCCTTAAACGCATCATTAAATAATTGAGCCATGTCTTCAACATTTGATACATCCCAGTTATTTATATCGCTAAATTTTACTTTTTTAGCATCCAATCCTAAATAATAAAACATTGCATTCATATTTTTAGCATTAGATACATCCCAAGTATCTAAACCTAGTAATTCTAATTCATTTATACCATATTCGGCTACTTGCATAAATGCCATATTATAATCAACAACCTTTGGTAAATTCCAATTACTTACATTAATTTTGACATTTAAATTTCTTTCTTCACTTCCATAATAAGGATCTTGAGCAGTACTAATAAAAGCTTTTTGTATTGTTAAAGCCTCTGGAGCATTAAGTCCAGATACATCAAGTTCTAAATTTTGATAAGTATCATTTCCTGTACCATAAAACAATTCATACAATGACGTTTGATTTTCTAGATTCCAATTTTTAGCACTTATTTTGACATTATATGCATTACTTCCTATATAATAAAATACATCATGTATAGCTCCTTGCGAGGAATAATATATAACACCATTATATTCGTAAAATTCAGGATTATAACAATTACCACCTATTTTCCAATTATTAGCATTTATTGTTATTTTATCTACTTTACCAATTTCTGATGCTTCCCCTAAATATGCAAAAATATAACTTCCATTTCTATCTTTAATGTTATTAAATTCCCAGTCATTAGCAGTTATTTCAATATTTTTGGTATCTTTTCCAAAATGAGCTAATAATTCATTAACTGAAGCAACATTTTTCATATTCCAATTAGATAAATCTAATGATACACTCTCTAAACCAGATGATGCTCCATTAAACATATATGATGCATAATATAATATATCTGTTTTTATATCATCTATTTCTTGTAAATTAGTTAAATTATTATAAAAACCTGATCCACTTGGATGATATAATACTCTTACTGCATCAGAATAATAATATATTGTTTTTTGAGTTTCATCATACCACATATATATTTTATATTCTGATGGTGTTACTGAATAACTAGATGGATCACTATAGTTTTCCATATTTTGAACTTCAACTGCATTATCATTTTTTTCAAAGCTTCTTTTAATAGCTACGATTTTGTCATTACCACCAGCTAATTGCATCATTCTTGAATTAACATTACCACTATACATTAGTATTGCTCTAGTTGGCTTATCAAGTTCAATATTAAAGTTTAAGTATATACTAATTGTATTACTACTTGCTAATACTATTACTGGTACTAATAATATTAACCATATAAAATGTTTAAATTTTGATAAAGACTTTGCTTTTTTATATACTATTATACTTATTATTAATACTATTAATGCTATTATTATTGAGAAAAATGCTCCTGTTTCTGGGTTCTCTATTGCTTTTTTTAGTTCCTCTATTGTATCTACTGATGTTATTTCTGGTCCACTAAACTTTAATTCTATTTTATCTTCTATATTATATTTATTGTCATTATATAATTCTTCATTTATTTCTTCTTTATACCATACTTTTAATACTATATCTTTTGTACTACTATAGTTTATTTTATTTTCTTCATCTAATATTTCATATTTAATTATACTTTCATCTTTTTTATTTATTTCATATGTATAATCATAATATGAATTGTTATTTATTGTTATTTTATATGTTATATATTGCTCATAATCTTCAAATTTTAAATTAAAGTCTATTTTATCTTCATTTATACTTGGACTATTTACTTCACTTACATAATGATTTTTTTCTAGTACTTCAACATTAGTTACTTCAATATCTTTTGCTTGTACACTAAATGGTATTAATACTAAAAATAATAATCCAATTATTGATAAATAAATATATTTCATATTCTTCATACTATCCTTCTACTTTCTTATAATTATTATACTATATTTATTTAATTTAAAAAAGATATAAATTAATTTATATCTTCTTTATTACTGATTTCTTTTTTAAATATATAATTATAAGTATTGAACTAACAATTAGTATTATTAATGCAATTATTGATACAAATGCACCTGTTGGTGGATTTTCATATACTACTTCACTATTAGATTCTTCTTTTACTTCATTTATTGGTTCATTAGTTTGTTGTTCTTCTTCATTTGTTTCTTTTTGAGGACAATTCAAATTTAATATAATTTCTGGTCTCAATCCATAATAGGTATTATATAAAATATTTGACGTCCATGAATATCCTCCAAACACACCTACAACTTCATGATTCTGTTCATAATCAGCATCCCCGGTATAGTAACATGTATTGGTTACCCATTCTGGTGCATAATAACACCCATATACCATTCCACTCATTAAACAACTTCTACAATTATCAACACAACCAAGAGAATGTAAATCTTTATAATCTATTAACCTTCCCGTAGTACACACACCATTACTGTTCAAGTATTCAACATATTTATTCAAATGATTATAATAATTAGAATTTTCATCATATACATATGTAAAATCTCCTTCAGATTTATTATATTTATCTAAAATATTACCATTTTCATCTTTCCAATATTCATTTTCAGAAAATTTTAAAACCCCGTTATAATATAAATCATTGTTTGAATCTTTTTGCGGTTCTGTCAAGGGACTTTGTCTATAAGTGTAAGTGTCAAATCCTGAGCCAATAGCTAAATTGTACTTAGCAAATAATTTTATGTGAGTATCATCTTCTTTTCCAATTACATAAAATTCTTCTGAATCTATTTTTACTATTGAACCAACGGTATCTAAATCACCTGATACTATTTCATATCCTTTGGCATAAACACAAAATGGTAATAATAATCCTATTATAAATAAATATTTCAAATTCTTCATACTATCTTCTACTTTCTTATAATTATTATACTATAATTAATAAATTTAAAAAAGATGTAACTTTAATAAAAAATAAAAAAAAGACTTAGTCTTCAACTAAATCTTCTTTTAAATCATCTAATAATTGTTCTTCTAAGATTTCAGATGCATCATCAGATAAGAATTCTTTTTGAAGTTCAATACCAACATCAGAATATTCTTTAGCACCTGTACCAGCAGGAATAAGTTTACCAATAATAACGTTTTCTTTTAGACCTCTTAACATATCTGTCTTACCTTTAATTGCACTTTCAGTTAATACTCTAGTTGTTTCTTGGAATGATGCAGCAGATAAGAATGAATCTGTTTCAAGAGATGCTTTTGTAATACCAAGCATTATTGGAAGACCAGTTGCTGGAACTTTACCTTCTAGTAATATTGGTTTATTTGTATCAGCAAATTCTTTTAATGATACAGTTAAACCTGGAACTAATGTTGTATCTCCACCATCAAGAACTTTAACTTTAGATACCATTCTCTTAACAATTACTTCAATATGTTTATCAGAAACATCAACACCTTGTGATTTATAAACATTTTGAATTTCTTTAACAATATACATTTGTGCAGTTATTGGATCTGTTACAGCAAGTAATTCTTTTGGAGATATAGAACCATAAGTTAATTTATCTCCAGCTTTAACAACACTTCCTTTTTCTACACATAATTTAGCATTGTAATTAGTGTTATGTTCTTTAGATTCAATATCATTTTTAACAGTAATTTTATATCTACCATTATTATCTTCAATCTTAGTAACTTTACCACTAATTTCAGAAATTGTTGATTTACCTTTTGGATTTCTTGCTTCGAATAACTCTTCAACACGTGGAAGACCTTGAGTGATATCTTCACCACCGGCAACACCACCACTGTGGAATGTACGAAGTGTTAACTGAGTACCTGGTTCACCAATTGATTGAGCAGCCATAATACCAACAGCTTCACCTACTTCAACAACATTACCTGTTGCTAAGTTTCTACCATAACAATGTTGACATACACCATTTACTGAGTTACATGCAAGTGCTGATCTAATTTTAATCTTAGTTATACCAGCATTAACAATCTTCTTAGCAATACTATCAGAAATATATTCATTTCTTTCTAAAATTGTTTTCTTAGTATTTGGATCAATTACTTTAGTTGCAGTATATCTACCAACTATTCTATCGATTAATGGTTCAATAACTTCACCATTATCATTTAGTAAATCTCCAACTTCAACTCCACCCATTGTTCCGCAATCTGCTTCTCTAACGATAACATCTTGAACAACTTCAACTAAACGTCTAGTTAAGTAACCAGAGTCAGCTGTCTTAAGGGCAGTATCGGCAGTACCTTTTCTACCTCCGTGTGCTCCTAAGAAGAAGTCAGTAACATCTGCACCTTCAATAAGGTTAGATTTAACTGGAATTTCAATAGTTTCACCATTAGGTTTTGCCATTAAACCACGCATACCAGATAACTGAGTAAATTGGTCAATAGAACCACGGGCTCCAGAATTCATCATAATTAGAATTGGATTTTTCTTATCTTCTTTAGCTAATTTCTTTAACTCATCAGAAACATCATCTTTTGCTTTAGCCCAAGCATCAACAACAGCATTATGTCTTTCCTCATCAGTAATTAAACCTCTTTGGAATTGTTTGTTAATCTTATCAACTTTTTCTTGAGTAGTATTAATAACATCTTCTTTAATTGATGATGTAATAACATCACTCATTGAGATAGATATACCAGAAATTGTAGAATATTTAAATCCTAAATCTTTTAATCTATCTAGCATTATAGATGTTTCAGTAGTTTTATATCTCTTAAATATTTGAGATGTTAAATTAACTAATGTTTTCTTAACAAATGGTTCAGTTAGTGGCATTTCTTTGATAGCCTTCTTAATATCTGTTCCCATTGGTAAGAAATATTTCATTGGTGTAATACCTTCTAAGTTTTCTTTACTTGGTTCATTAACAAATGGATATGAATCAGGTAATATTTCATTAAATTTAATTTTACCTACAGTAGTAACTAAATACATATCTTTTTGTTCATCAGTAAATACTTTATGTTTAAATGAATTTACTGGAATAGCAATTCTTGTATGAAGAGTAATGTCACCTCTATCATATGCCATTAATGCAGCATTAGAGTTTTTATAAACATTTCCTTCTCCTTCAAGTCCTTCTTCTTCAATAGTTATGTAATAGTTTCCTAATACCATATCTTGTGATGGAGTAACAATTGGTGTTCCATCCTTTGGAGATAAAATGTTATTAGCAGAAAGCATTAATATTCTAGCTTCAGCTTTAGCATCTTCTGACAAAGGTACATGGATTGCCATTTGGTCACCATCGAAGTCTGCATTAAATCCAGCACAAACCATTGGGTGAAGACGAATTGCCTTACCACCAATAAGTACTGGTTCGAATGCTTGAATACCAAGTCTATGTAGAGTTGGTGCACGGTTTAATAATACTGGATGTTCAGTAATAACATCTTCAACTATATCCCATACACATTCATCTTTATTATCAATTAATTTTTTAGCTCCTTTAATGTTATGAGCAAGTCCTCTTTCAACTAGGCCATGAATTACATGTGGTTTAAATAATTCTAAAGCCATATCTTTTGGAAGACCACATTGATACATTTTTAGAGCTGGACCTACAGCAATAACTGAACGACCAGAGTAATCAACACGTTTACCAAGTAAGTTTTGTCTAAAACGTCCTTGTTTACCTTTTAACATTGAAGATAAACTCTTTAATGGTCTATTACCAGCTGCAGTAACACTTCTACCTCTTCTACCATTATCAAATAATGAATCAACAGCTTCTTGAAGCATTCTTTTTTCATTTTGAACGATAATTGTAGGAGCACCTAATTCTAATAATTTTTTAAGACGATTATTTCTATTAATAATTCTTCTATATAAATCATTTAAATCAGATGTAGCAAATCTACCACCATCAAGTTGAATCATAGGTCTTAAATCAGGTGGAATTACTGGAAGTGCATTTAAAATCATCCATTCATGTTTATATCCTGATTCTTTGAATGATACTAAACAATCAAGTCTTTTAACAAGTCTAATTCTCTTTTGTCCAGTAGCATCCTCTAATTCTTTTCTAATATTTTCAATTTCTTTATCTAAATCTACTTCTTTAAGTAAAGTTTCAATAGCTTCAGCACCCATACCAACTTTAAATAAATCACCATATTTTTCATAATATGCTCTATATTCTTTGTCAGATAATGTTTGCTTTTTTTCTAAAGGGGCTTTACCAGGATCAATTACGATATATGATACATAATAAATTACTTCTTCTAAATCTCTTGGAGACATATCAAGAACAAGTCCCATTTTAGAAGGAATACCTTTAAAGAACCAGATGTGAGAACATGGTGCTGCTAGTTCGATGTGTCCCATTCTTTCTCTTCTTACTTTAGAAGATGTAACTTCAACACCACATCTATCACATACTACATTTTTATATCTTAATCTTTTATACTTACCACATGAACATTCATAATCTTTAGATGGTCCAAAGATTTTTTCACAGAATAATCCATCTCTTTCAGGTTTTTGAGTACGATAATTAATAGTTTCTGGTTTTTTTACTTCACCATAAGACCATTCCCTAATCTTTTCAGGAGAAGCTATAGATATTCTTATACCTTTAAAATTATTTACATCCATCATATAAGATCATCCTCCTTTAATTCTTCAGGGTCATCTGGAAATTCTAAATCATCTAAATTTCCTTCTTCAAACTCATTTTCTTCTTCATCAATTTCTTCTTCATCTTCGATTACTTCTGGTTCAGGAATTTCTTCTTCCTTATTATCATCAAGTTTAGTTAATTCATCAATCTTTAATGAATCAGGATCTTCATCATCATTTTCCATATCTTTAAGATCTACTAAAGTATCATCATTATTTAATACTTGAATATCTAAACCTAATGCTTGGAATTCTTTAACTAAAACTCTGAAACTCTCTGGAATACCAGCAGTATCTAATGTTTTACCTTTAACTAGTGCTTCATATACTCTTACACGTCCGACTACATCATCAGATTTAATTGTTAACATTTCTTGAAGTACATGCGCAGCACCATAAGCATATAGTGCCCAAACTTCCATTTCTCCGAATCTTTGACCACCAAATTGTGCTTTTCCACCTAGAGGTTGTTGTGTAACTAGTGAGTAAGGTCCTGTTGATCTTGCATGAATCTTATCATCAACCATGTGATGAAGTTTAATCATGTACATAACACCAACTGATACTCTATTGTCAAATGCATCACCAGTTTTACCATCATATAGTACAACCTTACCATCTTCATCCATGCCAGCTTCTTTCATTTGGTCATAGATTTCTTTTTGAGACGCACCATCAAATACTGGAGTAGCATATTTAACACCTAGTTTTTTACCAGCCATACCTAAATGTAATTCTAAGATTTGTCCTATATTCATACGTGAAGGAACACCTTGTGGATTTAAAATAATATCAACAGGAGTACCATCAGCTAAATATGGCATATCTTCTTCTGGTAATATAAGGGAAATAACACCTTTATTACCGTGTCTACCAGACATTTTGTCTCCGACTTGTATTTTTCTCTTTTGAATTATATAAACTCTTATTACTTTTGAAACACCAGCAGGAAGTTCATCAGAATTTTCTTTAGTATAAATTTTAACATCATGAATAATTCCACCTGCACCATGTTCAACTCTTAGAGATGTATCTCTAACTTCTCTTGTTTTTTCACCAAATATTGCATGTAATAATTTTTCTTCTGAAGTTAATTCTTGAACACCTTTTGGAGTAACTTTACCAACTAAAATGTCCCCATCTTTAACTTCAGTACCAATTCTTACAATACCATCTGCATCTAAGTTCTTTCTAGCATCTTCACCAACATTTGGAATATCTCTTGTAATTTCTTCAGGGCCAAGTTTTGTATCACGACATTCAATATCGTAATGTTCAATATGAAGTGATGTATAAGCATCATCTTTAACTAATCTTTCATTTAATACAACAGCATCTTCGAAGTTATAACCATTACATGTCATAAATGCAACAACCATATTCTTACCTAATGCTAATTCTCCCTTATCAGTTGAAGGACCATCAGCAATAACTTCACCACGAGTTACTTTATCACCTTTTTTAACTAAAGGTCTATGATTAATTGTAGTTGAAGCATTACTTCTTTCAAAATTTGCTAAATAGTAAGTATCTTCACCTTTAGCATTTTTAACTACTATTTTTAAAGAATCTGCATATTCAACAACTCCATCAGCTTTTGCTGTTACAGTTGATCCTGAGTATTTAGCAGCAACATATTCAACACCTGTTCCAACAATTGGAGATTCAGTTGTAAGAAGAGGAACTGCTTGTCTTTGCATGTTGGCACCCATTAGTGCACGACGAGCATCGTCATGTTCTAAGAATGGAATACAACTTGTAGTTATAGACACAATTTGAGCTGGAGCAACATCCATAAAGTCAATTTGGTCTCTTTTAACCATTACTGTATCACCATTTGAACGAGCAATAATATTTTCATCTCTTAATTTACCATCTTTATCAAGTGGTGTTGTTGCTGATGTAATATAATAATTAGCTTCTTCATCAGCAGTTAAATATTCTACTTCATCAGTTACTTTTAAATTTTTAACTCTACGATATGGTGTTGTAATAAAACCATATTCATTTACTTTAGCATAACTTGCTAAAGAAGTAATAAGTCCGATATTTTGACCTTCTGGGGACTCAATTGGACAAATTCTACCATAGTGTGATGGGTTAACATCACGAACTTCAAATGAAGCTCTATCTCTAGAAATACCGCCTGGTCCTAATGAAGATAAACGTCTCTTATTAGTTAATTCGGAAATTGGGTTTACTTGATCCATGAACTCTGAAAGTTGTGATGAACCAAAGAATTCTTTTAGAGCTGCAGTAACAGGTCTAATATTGATTAATGTTTTTGGTGTAACACTATCAAGTTCTTGAGTAGTCATTCTTTCTCTAATTACTCTTTCCATTCTTGACATACCAACACCAAATTGTTTTTGAACAAGTTCACCTACTTGTCTTACACGTCTATTAGATAAATGATCTATTTCATCATCAGTACCTATTCCAACATGTAATCCTAAGTAATATGAAATTGATGCATAAACATCTGGAGTAGTTAATCTCTTTTCAGTTACACTTTGATCTGTACCAATTAAAGTAATAACTTTTCTTGCATCCTTTGGATCAACTATCTTAACAGTTTGGATTTTGTTATAATTATCTAACTCTTCATTAATTTTAACTTCTTTAATATTTGTTTCTTTAGTAAATACTTTCTTGATATCTTCAAGAACATTCTTATCTACTAATGTTCCTTTTTTAACAACAACTTTTCCTTTAGAATCTTTAATATCTTCTGCTAATGTTTGATTAATTAATCTTTCAACAACATTTAATTTCTTATTAAATTTGTATCTACCTACTTTAGCTAAATCATATCTAAAGTGATCAAAGAATCTAGTAATTAATTGGTTTTTAGCAGAATCTAATGTTGCAGGTTCTCCTGGTCTTAATTTTTCATATATTTCAATCAAAGCTTCATCAGTATTTTTAGTACTATCTTTATCTAATGTATTTAAGATATATTCATTATCACCAAATACACTCTTAATATCTTCATCAGATGATAAACCTAATGCTCTTAAGAATGTTGTAATAGTAACTTTTCTAGTTCTATCAATTCTAACATATAATATATCTCTAGCATCAAGTTCATATTCCAACCAAGTACCTTTATTTGGAATAACTTCTGATGTGATAACATGACGTCCACTCTTGTCAATTTCTCTCTTATAGTAAATTGATGGTGAACGAACAAGTTGAGACACAACAACTCTTTCTGCACCATTTATAATAAATGTTCCAGAATCAGTCATCATAGGAATATCCCCAAGGAATATTTCTTGTTCTTTTACCTCTCCTGTTTCATGAATGAATACTCTAGCTTGTACCTTTAATGGTGCTGCATAGTTTACCATTCTTTCTTTAGCTTCTTTGATTGAATATCTAGGTTCATCAAAGTAATAATCTCCAAATTCTAAGGAAATATTACCAGTAAAACTTTCAACTGGAAATAGTTCAGAGAATGTTTCTTTGATTCCCTCATCCAAGAAGATTTGATAAGACTTCTTTTGGATTTCTAGCAAATCTGCTAGTTCTAAAGTGTTGTTAATTTTTGAGAACGTTCTTCTCTCGGCATGATCACCAAATTTCTTAGTTTTGTATGCCACATAAATCACCCCTACCTAAAATATTTTTTGCGTTTTTATTACTGTAAAACACATAAAATCAGCTTATAACAATTTTTACTGTTCTGTGCCATTAGAACCATTGTTATAATTATATAAATTAGGCTTTCGCATCCACCTTATAAATAACTAATTTAAATGTCTCATGAAAAAAACTCCATGTATTTTCAATGGATTTTAGATTTATGATGTAATTAAATTAAAGAGTCGATAATTTTTTCAATATATTTCACCAATTTCCTTTGAGACAAATATATCTAGATTATATACTATATTTAGATTAAATGCAAGTGTTTTTATAAAAAAATATTGACAAATTTTACATATAACTGATATAATGAAATAGTTATGGCGCTGTAGCTCAGTTGGCTAGAGCATTCGGTTCATACCCGAAGGCCCTATAGGGGTTTTTCAATAAAAATTATTTATAGTTTTACCATAACAATTATTAATATTATTATTTATGGCGGGGTATATCAACTGGCTAGATAGTTCGGTTCATACCCGAAATGTTGGGGGTTCGAGTCCCTCCTCCGCTACCAAATTGATAAAAAAGACATTTACTTTTTCCGTGTTTTTGTCTTTTTTTATTTTGTATTAATAATTTGAATTTTGTTATAAATTTACAAATGTGTGCCGAAATGTGTGCCGAAGAATTTAACTTGTGAATTTTAATTATCTTCAATAGATTCAGATATTAGATTTTCAAAAATATTTGCACATTCAATTTTTCTTTCATCATAAGCATGTGTATAAACATCTAATGTAATATTTGTATTAGAATGACCTAATAATTCACTTATAGATTTGATATCAACACCTCTTGAATTCAAATAAGTTGCATATACATGTCTTATATCATGAAATGTCATATCATTTAATTCATATTTTTTTATAATTTTTTTTAAAATTCTATATGGTGTCCCTGGATATATATGTTTTCCATATTTATCAGTAAATATTCTATCAGTTCCACACCATTTTTCACCTAAGGTATTAATATAATTGTTTTGCCATTCTTTATATTCTTTTAATAAAGCAATAATTACATCACTAATATAAACTTGTCTAATAGCAGCATTTGTTTTTGGTCTTTCTTCATCAACTTCACCATCAATTACCTTCAAAGAAGCTTTTATATTTATAGTTTTATTGTCCCAATCAATCCAAGACCACCTTAAAGCTGCTATTTCTCCTCGTCTTAATCCTGTGACTATATCTAATAATAATATTGTTCTATATTTTATTGATTCTTTTTCTACACATTTAATTAATTTTTTTAAATCCTCAAAAGAAATAATATTTCTTTGTTTTTTTATTACAATTGGTCTTTCTGCATCAATATTTGGATTGCGATCAACAAATTTCCATTTTTTTGCTTGATTAAACATTTTGTTAATTAGCTCATAATAATGCAATACCGATTTATTTGATATCGTTTTTCCATCTACTCCTATTTTTAATGTTTCATACAATTCGTTTAATATTAAGGAATCAATTTTTTTTAATTTTTTATTACCTATTATTAAGTTTATTCTTTTTAACATATGTATATAATCTTTTTTTGTTATTTTTTCAATATATCTATCACAATATTTTTCCAAAAAAAATGCAGAATATTCTTCAAAAGTAAAGTTCACTAAATTTACTGTTTCACCAATATGATAATATTTTTGTTTTAATTGTGCTTCTTCTTTTTTAGCTTCAGCCATTGATCCACAAAATCTTCTTCTAATTCTTTTTCTTTTTCCATGTATATCATATCCTAATTCAATAACAATATCATATACTCCAACTCCTTTTCTAACTTTAATTCTCTTACAACTCATATTTTACCTCTTTCTAAAGATAATAAGTTATCAAGATAATCTCACTATAACATATAATCTTGATTTAAAAAAATGTATGATTTTTTTATTTCTATATTTTTTTGTTTTTCAATCCATGATGATACTTCTTTAATATTAAATTTTATTCTGTTTCCTATTCTAAAACATGGTATTTGTTGTTCTCTCACTAATTTTCTTAATTCAGAAATAGATATTTTTAAATATATAGCCATTTCATTTAAATTGTATATTTCTCCAAAATCATTCATAAAATTTTTTCTTTACATATTTACCATTTTTATATGTAACTTCTTCTAATTTGATTTCAATTTGATCTTTATTGGCTATATTATTTGTTTGCATTAAAAAATCAGTAACTTTTTTCTTTACTGATTTCTTATTAATACCATATATTAAAAAAGGATCTTCTATTTTTCTAATAATAATTTTAACTCTATATATTTTATTTTTCTTTTTCATTTTCATTCTCCTCATTAATTTTATCTTTCCACGAAGATAAAATGCATGCACATATACAAAATAACATCATAAAAATTAATATCATTATTCCTAATATCTTACCTATCATAATATCTCTCCATTCTATATAACATCAACAAACTTGTTTAAACCACTTTTTAAACAAAATTTGATTATTGCCTTTCTTCGAACATCTACAACATTTTTAGCATAAGTGCCATATCTTTCTACAATATCTACATCTTTTAATTTTTCTACAAAAGTTGCATCAAAATATTTTTTTTCTTCATCTGTTAAAACATTATATGCATCATAATAGCTATTTAAAAATCTTTTAATTTCTTTTTCATCTTCCATATTTTTAAATATTATCTTTTCAATTCTAGAACTTGTATTTTTTTGTGAAGAACCATATTTTTCACCATAAGATGCAATTGTTGAAGAATTGTAATCAAAACCATTTTCTAAAATTAGTAAAAAATTTTCTACTAGATCTAATGTAATAAATATTAATTCTTTATACTTCTCAACGGGATACTGATTTGCTACATAATCAGTTAGAATAATATTTCTTCTTTTTCTCATCATAACTCCTTCTTTCAAAAACCAAAAAAAGAGCTACACCAATAAATTTATTGGAGTAAAACTCTTTTTATTGAAATATATCATTATATTAATTACATAATATTTATAATTCATTATAAAACCCCTTTTTAAGAACAATAGTTGCTTAAAACAAGTTTTATATTACCATATAATATAATTATGTAAATACCATATTTAAAGTTCCTAAATATGGGAATACAAGATAATAATGAATCAATTACTAGAATCTTAACTCATTATAACAATTGTAACCTTAATTTTATAAATTTACAAGAAATATATACTTCGATTATATACAAATATTATTGTAATAAAAAAGAAATTATATTTAAATATTATTAAAATAAAAAAGTAATTATATTCAAAAATATAATTAGTTATTGATGAACTATTGTATCGACACTTCTATATTCTAATAGATCGGAAACATTACAATTTAAAACATAGCAAAAAGTAGTTAATGTTTCTATAGATAACATTGTTATATCTCCATAATAATATTTTTTAATAATATCATATTTAATATTACATAAAACACTCATTTCATAAATACTTATATGCCGCTGATTCATTATTTTGGATAGTTTTATTACAATATCACCTATTTCAATAAAATTTGATATTTTTTTTATCATGTTTACTTCCTCCTATTATGAAACTATAATATTAGTATTTATAAATAAAGAAAGTAAAACTTGCATAAAAAAAGTAAAAGCTCATAAATTGAGCTTTTACTATATACTAATACTATTCTTCTATACTTCTTTTTGCACTTTTAGTTAAAACTTGATCAAATTCTTTATTAAATATTTTTACATATTCTTTAGCAATTTCATACATATTATCTGGACATTTACCACTTTCACATTTTATTTTATCAGTATCTTGTTCGTAATAATAACTATATTTAAAATCATTACTTGTAAATTTATGTGTTAAACCAGTAAAATCACTTGTTACTTTATAATCATTTTTATAATAATATATTGAAGAATCGCTCTTCCATTCACGAATTATTACTGAAAACTTTGAATCTTTACTAATAACCTTTGTATAATAATCTTTATCTTCTTTAAAACCGTTATCTTTTAAATAATCAATTAAGTTTTCTGTTTCATTTTCTCTAATTTTAACAAACTCATCATAGTTTATTTTTGAATTATTATTATCACTTATACTTTGTTTTTTATTATTAATAAAATTATTATTATTCATTTCGTTTTCAAATGTTAGATTAATTCTTTCTGTAGTTTCTTTATCATTTAACTTATATGTTATTTCAATATACCATTTATCCATTTTTTCTAGAATTTCTTCTGAAAAATATTCATTATAACCATATTCTTCACTTATTATTCCATTAAGAATATAATTACCACCTTCGATTATTTTATCATCACACTTAAGTGTCATGTAAGTTATGTCATTAACATTTATATTATCGCTGCTACTTTCAATAATTCCATCATAATAAATATTTTTCATGTTTGAAGTGATCAACATTGCATTCGTATATGAAAAATTTTCACTTTCACCAAATACACGATATATTTTTATTTTATTATAATTATTAATAAAATAAATCAACAATATAGAAAATATAATTACCACTAATGATACTAACACACTTAATAAAATGTGAAATCTATTTTTTTTATGTTGATACTTAATATAATTAACAATTCCGTCTTCATTTGGATCTTTAGTATCCTTTTTACCATTAAATAATTCATTTAATGATATATCTAATTCATTGCAAAGAGGTTTAAATAAGGAAATATCTGGTAAACAAACTCCTCTTTCCCATTTTGATACTGTTCGATCACTTACTCCTAATTTTTCAGATAAATCCACTTGTGTTAAACTTTTCCCTTTTCTTCTTTCTTGAATAAAACTTCCAATCAATTCTTGATTCATAAAAATCCTTCCCTTCATAAGATAATATTATCATTGTCTATAATAAAATAACACAACCTATAAGTAGAATTTTTAATTTTTTAATTTTTTTTAAAGAGTATAATAAATACCTTTCATTCCGTCATATTTGCTAGCTACAGAATTACTAAATTTAAATACACCACCATAACCAGAAGATGAGAAAGAATATGATTTTGATTGTGCCAATGTTATACTACTATTAGTAGCATGTTGATAAGAACCAGCAATTTTTTTATTTGAATAATTGTATACATATCCTGCTATTGTTAATTCGTGATAATATGTATCATCAAATAAATTCATTGACATACCAATTCCTTTTGATGTAGATTTAAAATTACTTGAGGAAGATTCATACCATTGGTTTCTTATTTCATCATATCCACTAGAGTCCCAACCAGATTGTCTAGCCCAATAAAAATTAATTGATGCACTTCCTTCTGTTCTTAGTCCTATTACATCAAATTTTTTTACATTTGGTGTATTTTTCCATTTTGCAAAAAATGTTACTATTTTAGATGAACTACTTTCTTCAACATACATATATATTTTTTTAGCATTTGTTTCATATGAAACTTTTGGTGTTGACACTAATCTCTTTTCTTGATAAGTCATTGCTGGAATAATTTTTTGATTCTTTTCAATTTCTAAAGCTTCTTTTTCAGTTATAACTTTATCAATAGAATCAATAACATTTCCTTTTGAATCAAAATAAGTAGTAGTTGCAATATATTCTTCTACCGGAAGACTATAATGTTTTAATATTTCGTTAAGTTCATCTGTTGTTATAGAATTTATTTTTTTGATATCGTATTTATTTTCCAAACTAATATATATATGTCTTGGAATTTTAGTTCCTATTTTATTTTTAATAATATCATTTTGATCAAAGTCATTAATTGACATGGCATTAACCTTTAAAGAGAATATGCAAGCAAAAAGAATTGCAATAATAAATAAACTATTTTTAAATATTTTTTTCATTTTTTAAAACATACAAGTTAATTTTAGTAATTTGATTTTCTGAACTAATATCACCAAGATTAAGATAAAATTCATCTCTTGAAATTACTAATATACCTTCATCTAATTTATATTTATCATTTTCAAATCCTATATTATATACTTTTATCGAATTATAATTTACAATGAAAAAAATGGCCAACAAAACAAATATAATAATCAAAAAACTTAAAACAAGAATTTTTATAAACTTAACTTTTTTATTTCTATCATCTAAAATATCAAGTGAAATTCTTTCTATTTTTTCTTTGTTGCTTTCATTTTTTCTTTCCCCACTTAATATTTCATTAACACTAATATTATAAAAATCGCTTAATTTTATCAACATTTCGGTAGAAGGAATATTTATTTCTCTTTCCCATTTGCTTATTCCTTCTCTTCCAATAAAGATTTCCTTTCCGAGTTGTTCTTGTGTTAAATGTTTTTCTTCCCTTAAATTAGTTAAAAATAAACCAATTTTATTATTATCCATATTACATCAATTCCTTAAAAATATATATTAATAATTATACTATATATTTTCTAAAAGTTAATAAATATTTATAAATTAATATGATTTTCTTTTAAAATAATATGATATGTATATAAGAATAATTAAACTTAATCCAAGTATTATAAAGTAAACAATTATATTATCTCCAGTTTTTGGAACAATTTCAGAATCATTAACACTAGTAGTATTTGTATTATTATTAATTGAAATTTCATTATCACTATTATTATTATCATTACCTAAATTATTGTTACCACTATTTGATGTATTTTTAATAAATTTAGCATAAATTGTAGTGTCACTAATTATTGTTGAATTTGAAAAATCAAATTTTGTTTCGTAAGCATCATTTGTATACCAATCATCAAATTTATACCCATCTTTAGTTGGATTATTTAATGGTCTTGTTGCTTTTTCACCTTTTGTAATTGTTTGGGTTGAAATTAAAGAACCACCATTTGTATCAAATGTTACCTTTACTTTAGGAATAATTATCCATGGATCAGTAGATGTTCCACTACCTTCAAGTTCTAAATTAGAATTAAAAACAATAATTGGTCTAAAATGATGATATTCTAAAAAATGAGTATATGAACTTCCAATAAATCCATATATAATATTTCTATTAGTTGATAAAGATACCATACTTCCACTAATAGATACACCATAATATTTCCACAAATCGTTAGAAACTCCTCCTAGAAATCTTGAGGCAGTCCAATAATCATTTTCGCTACCACTTAATGTGTAAGCAACTAAAGAGTTAAGCGAATCATTTACCAGATTAACATCATTTATATATTTTAAATCACCTAATCCTTTTGTTTCATCTTCAATAGAAGTATATTCAGAAGTCGATGAACCCGGAGAAGTAAATCGCACTAAATAAGAATCATCAGTTATATATTCCGTTTGACCATCATAACCAAAACACCTTGATTCAACTGTAATTCCAGTTGTTTCGTATAAACTCGCTATTGTATTCAAAATACCAGATAAATTCTTATAACCCGTAATTCCTCTTAAATAAACATATTCGCTAGAAATATTTTCAGAGATAGCTTCAACAGTTCCATCAGTATTAATTTTAATTATTCTCCACCTTGTTAATTCTGAAGCATCTATCGGATTCTGAACAAAGGATGGTGAATCATTATGTCCTGTCAAAGAATGATCAGGAATATAATTTGAAGCTTGTGGAGTATAACTAAAATAATCGCCAATATTAACATTAGAAATAGATGTTGCATCTACTTTTGTTATCCAAATCAAGAATAAAATACTTATAATAATAAATCTTGTAACAATTCTTTTAAAATATCTTTTCATATAACACTCCCAAAAATTAAATTACTTATTTTTTTTGTTGTTTATAACAATTGATTTAAAATAATCCAATTCTTTACAATTCTTTTCATATTTATCTCTCATTTTTTGTAATTCAATATCACTATTATTATATAATTGTCTTAACTTTTCAATTTCTCTTAATAATTTTACTCGTGGTTGATTTTTATATTCATTAACAATCTCTTTTTTAGGAAATATATTTAATAAAAATTTTATACATTCACCTAAAATATAACAAAGTAATATAAGTATAACCAAACTTACACAAATTACCAATAAATATACAAATACTTCTTCAATTTCCATTTAAAACACCCATTTCTCATTTCTATTATAACACAAATCAGCAAAAAAATATAACTAATATAAGCATTTTTTATAATAATTTTTTTTTAATGGGAAAATTAATATAGGTGATCACATTGATAAATTTTGATAGATTAAAGGAAATTAGGGAAGATCATGACATAAATCAAAACAATATTGCTAAAGTTTTAGGAATAAGCCGTTCCACATATTCTATGTATGAATGCGGTATAAGTATTATTCCACTTAAATATCTATGTAAGTTTGCTAATTATTTTGGTTATAGTATAGATTATATTTTAAATCTTACAAATAATAGAAAAAGTAATAATGTTCAAAAACAATTTAATCATACTTTACTTGGCAATAATTTAAAACGTATTAGATTAAAAAATAATTTATCACAAGAGAATGTTGCAAATATTTTAAATATAACTCAACCAGCTATTGCTAAATATGAGAAAGGTGCTTGTTTAATATCAATAAATAACTTATATAAATATTCTAAAGAATTTAAAATATCTATAGATGACTTGTGTTATAAAAAATTATAAATCAAATTATTACTGGATTTATAAATTTAAATCAAAGTGATCTTGATTATAATCCGTTTTAAGAAATAAAACTATTGTAGAAAAAAATAATTTAGAAGTTGAAAAGTAAATAATAGTATTATATAATGAATACGGTGATAGTATGAAAGAAAATACGACTCTTATAAAAAACAAAAAAAATGTGATAAAAAATTATTTTTTTGTAATTTTTATCGTTAATTTTTTATTAGTTTCATCAGCATGTTCTAATCTGAAATCAAACAATAACACGGAAAGTAAAAATATTTTTACTTTCGTTATGAAATATAATAATGATAAAAATATATATATTTCCAATGACAATATTATATATAAAGACGATAATTTAAAAAATAATCTTATCAATAAAAAAACAAGTATAGATAAATTGATAGAAAATAATGATGCTAAAAATATGAATGATGGTGGTTCTCAACTATATACTATTCAAGAAAATTTATTTGTTATTCTTTGTCATACCACACAGGATGTAAATGATATATATATATCTGACGATTACAATTTATTAATAAATTATGCATGTAAAAAGTAAGCAAGTTATACTTGCTTTTATTTTTTTGAAAAATGGTATATTTTTGTTTTGATTAAAGATAGTGTGGTGATTTAGATGTAAAAGTGTAAATTTGAAATGTGTATTATTGCACTGAATTAAAAAAAAAAAAAAGAAAGGATTTTTTTTAAAATTAAAATATGAAAAAGTAAATGTCTTTTTTATCTATTTGTTTATTAGTATTTATTTGTTGCTGATTTTCGGACGTCCGATGATCGGTAGTCCGATAATCGGGTGTTGGATGATTATACATTTTTAAGTCCATATCAAAGGGTATTTCAAAAACATCATAATTGTATTGAAAATATCCTTTTTCATTCCTATAACGATTAATTTTAATGTATTTTGCCATCTTTAATTCATTTATCATAGTTCTTATTGCTGCCTTACCCTCTTTACTGATTGTTACCAAACCAGAAAATGAATAATCCCAATTATCTGGTAGTGATAACATAAAGGATAATAAACCTCTTGCAGCATGTGATAAATTCTGATCTCGTAAATGGTAATTAGACATAATTGTATATCCTTCTATTTTTCTTATATTAAATTTATCCATTATATTCTCCTTTCATAAAAAAATGAGCAAGTTTATATTCAAACTTACTCATACAAAATCTTGATAATTATTACCTTGCTTTTTTTCTTTACCATTTAAATAATATTAAATGTGTGCCCAAAATGTGCCAAAATGTATGATAACTTGTGATAAGTTATGATACTTTATGATACTTTTTAATTTTTATAACTTTACTTAAACTCCCATTTTATAAGGACTAAAGATCTTTTTAAAAAAATGTATTAAATCTTCATACCCGAAGGGTCGTGTGTTCGAATCACACCGGCGCTACCATATAAAAATAACTCGAACTTTATTGTTCGATTTTTTTTATTTTATATTATAGTATTTAAAATTATTTACAATAAAAAAATATTTAAAAAACTGTAATATCTTTAAATATTTTTTATTTCTACATCTATTCTTTCATTTATTTTTTTAACTAATTTTAAATATGATTCTACTTTATCAACAGGGCAACTTGAACGAGATGCAATATCATTTGAATCATCAAAATGATATTGTGAATAATTTGTACCATATGCTACTTTACTAAATGTAGATAATGTTGCTAATTCATTTTCTTTATAACTTTCAGTATTTCTTATAGTTTCACCAATGATAGCAATTTCTTTTTCTGCTCTATTACTTAGGTAATATGGATTTTCAACATTTGTTATCTTTCCAAGCGGAAATAAATTATTTACCGTACCATATAGTGAAATTGAAAATGGTGTTTCATCTCTATATTTATCAAAATATGCTCCATATTTGTCAATATAGTCATAACTTGTGAAACCTAGATTAAATGTACACAAAATACTCATCATTGCTTGTATTTTATTATTTATAAATTCATCACTAAAATCAGGATCTTCATTATAAAATGATTTATACACTTCAATAAGAAGTTTATTATCATCAGTTAATTCTACTTCCTTTACTTTATTTAATCTATGCATTTCTTGTAATATTGTATTAATTCTATCTGTTGTTAATTTTATATCATCGATATTGTTTATAATATTATTATTATCATACTTTACTTCA
Source organism: uncultured Erysipelotrichaceae bacterium (assembly GCA_902783185.1). Classification (GTDB taxonomy): domain Bacteria; phylum Bacillota_I; class Bacilli_A; order RF39; family UBA660; genus RUG12834. Next base: position 4,363 of record CACZPQ010000098.1, on the reverse strand, counting down.
ATACCATGACTTTTTTCATAATCTATTGTCATATTGTTCTTCATATCTTCTTTATAAAAATAACTTATTTCATAATTATCATATTCTAATGTTTCGATGAAATCATTATTTTCATAACTTATAAATAATGAATCTTCATTAAAATCTCTTAAAATAGTTCTTAATATTCTTAAGTTAGTTTCCATACTACTAAAAGTTAAATTTCTATTTTTAAATTTATTTAGTAAATATTTAACATTGCTAATATCAATATTACTATTCTTTGCAGTACCATTATAAATAAATTCAAGCACTCCACCTTCTTTATCTATAAATGATTCATCTAATTTTATTTTATTATCCATAAATATTCTCCTTATTTATTTAATAAATTTATAAAATGTGGAACATATATAGAAAGTATTGTTATTACACCAATTAGTGTTGCTACAAAAGTTGCTGCACTACCTGTATCTTTTGCTACCTTAGCAAGTTCATGATAATCATGTGTAATCATATCAACAACTGATTCAATACCAGTATTTAATAGTTCTATTGAAAGTATTGCACCTAAAACAATCATTATTATTAACCACTCTATTCCTCTTAGATTAAGAAATAATCCTAGTATAATAGTAATTAAAGATAATACTGCATGAATCCACATACTTTTTTCATGAGTGTATGCATAAGATAGACCTTGCCATGAGAATACAAAGTTATATAAAATACCTTTTAATCCCTTTCTTTTACTCTTATTTCTTTCATCATATACCATAGTATTTCAACTCCTTTTTAAAGACAGTTTCATATTATACATTAAAGGTTTTATAATTACAAGTATAAATTTAAAAAAAGAAGTTATTAACTTCTTATACTATTTAATATATTATTTATATTATTATATGTTAAATTCTTATATTCTTCAGTACCAACATACTTTTTAATTTTTCTTTCTATTTTATCCCACTGACTAAACATCATTGTTGTTGGTCTATGTACATCAGTTGCAAGTAAAGTTATCATTTTATTACTTAATAAATATTTAACTCTTTTTTTAGCACCTGATCCATATTTACCAATTATACTTTCATAATTAGCTTGAAATATTACATCACTATCTAATAATTTTTGATAATCATCTTTAGTAAGATATGCATATCTTTCTGGATGTACTAATATAATATTTATATTATTTGATTGTAATTCATATATAATATTTTCTAAATTATATATTCTTTGGTCAAATGGTAATTCTAAAAATAAATAATTACCTAGTAATGATATTTCATCATTTTTAATTAAACTTAATATATCTGATGTAATTCTAACTTCATTAGCTAAATAAAGTTTAATATCTATACCTTCCATACTTAATTTATTATTAAGTTCAGATAATATTTCTCTTTTAATCATATTATTTGCATGATAATAAGAAATATAATGAGGAGTTAATACTATACTTTTAAATCCTAGATTAATCATTTTATTTATAATTTCTAAACTCATATCTATATTCTTGGAACCATCATCTATTCCAAATAGAATATGACTATGACAATCTATATAATTATTCATATTTATATGCAGAATAGTAATATCCGCCTCTTGAAACAGGAACTTTATTAACTATAACACCAGCAATATCTGCATTAACATTTTCTAAAGACTTTTTAGTATTTTCTAAAAGATCTATTGGTGTATATCCTATTGTTGATACAACTAATGTTTTATCAGCAAATCTAGATACTATTAATGAATCTGGTAAATTAGTAATAGGTGTTCCATCAAGTATTATAATATCATAAAATGGTTCTAATAATTTAAGTACTGCTTCAAATATTTTACTATTTAATAATTCCGATGGATTTGGAGGAACAATACCTCTTGTCATAACATCTAAATTATTAATATTAGTATGATTAATATATGTATTAATATTATCTAAATCATTTCTAGCAATTAAATTAGATAAACCAATATTTTTCATATTAAATTTCTTATGAACAATACCTTTTCTTAAATCACAATCCATTAATAATACTCTTTTATTATTTTGAGCAAAAGATATAGCTAAATTAGATGAAATAAAACTTTTTCCTTCACCAGGAATTGATGATGTAACAAGGATTTTTTTAATCTTTTTATCAAGAGATGAAAAATCTAAATTAGTTCTTATTGTTTTAACATCTTCAACAAACCCTGCTTTAGGATAATCACTTAGTAATATAGCATCTTTATTACCAGTTACTTTAACATCCTTTAAACAATCTCTTACAGCACCCATTATAGGTAATTTAATTTTTTCTTCAACTTCTTCTTTAGTTTTAATATTTTTATCAAAGTAATATCTAATAAACAGTAAACCAATACCTAATATAATACCTACAGCAGTATAAATAAGAGTTTCTTTTATTATATTATGATTATATGGTGTATTAGAAACCTCTGCTTGATCAAGTACAGATACATTTGTTAGATTATAAATATTAGCTACTTCTTCTTTAAAGTTTTTAGCTATTGTATCTGATATATTTCTAGCCATTTGTGCATTTTCATCAGCAACAGCAATCTTAATGATTTCAGTGTCAGTAACAGCATTAACACTAACATTTTTCTTTAATGCTTCATAATCATAATTTAAACTTAAATCTTTAATAGTATCATTAATTACATTTTTACTTGTTACTATTTGTGTATATGTATTAATTAATTTTTGATATAAAGTTAAATCACTTTGAGTAATTGTTTGGTTAGAGGCTAATATTACTGATGTTGTTGATTTATACATTGGTGTTTTAATACCAATACTATATATTAAACCAATTAACACACTTAAAATGGTAATTAAACCAATTACCCATATCTTTTTAACAAAGTAATCTAAAATGTCATGTATATATAAATCTTCCATACTTTTATTCCCCTCTTTATTATTGATTTAATTTTATCATAATTAATAAATAATTACAATATTCTATCTTGTTTTTTCTACTTCTAAACTATTAGTTCCTAAAACATTTTCAACATCATTAATAGACATTACTTGATAAGTACTATCTTTATATAATATAGGTGAAGAAATAGATTTTAAATAGTTTTCTATATTAGTTTTAAAAGTATTATCATCTATTAATAGTCTATGATAAAGCATAGTTTGTTTAACAATATATTCATTTAATAAAAATCTTAATACATCATTTATTTTATTACTAATACTATTAATATTAATATTATTACTGATATCTTCACTAATAGAATCAATATTATTAATAAAATTAGTAACTTCTTCTTTAGTTTCACTAAATCTATTTAAATCATATACAAGATCTTCTAAATCAGAATTCAAATAATATCTTTCCATAGTCTTTGGTTCTATTATAGACTCTAAATGAGAAGCAATATGTTTTTCAACAGCATAATAATTATTAGTATCTTCATTATCTTTAAAATAATGATCTACTAAAACTTGAGTATATCCTTCATTTAAACCTTTACCAATTGATTCATTATTCTTTTTATTAATAGTAGCAAATCCCGAATATATAGCATCTTTTAAATGATATGTAGATAACATTCTAAATAATTCATGATATATATATTCATCTTTTAATCCTTTTCTTGGTATATATAATTTATTTTTTCTTGAATCATAAAATGGATATGCATCAAGATTATCTTGTAATACTACTACTTTTAATGTATTTAAATTATATATAAAATCATCTAAATCATATGCAGAAAAATTATTTATAATTATATTATAAAAATTTAATATTTTATCTCCATAAGTTAATTTTAATATTTTATCTTCATCTAACTTCATAACATCATCCCTATAATAATTAAATCATATTTTTATTTATTTATCTATAAAAATAAGTTTACACTATGTAAACTTATTGATAACTAAAATCGCGCTCTTTGGCCTAGCAAGTCTTTCTTGAAAGAAATTCTTGTCTACCCAAATGTTTTTTCCTCTTCGTTTTTATATTTTCCTTACGATATTTACTTTCTCTTATCATATAATGTATGGATTCGTCGATGATCCATCACCTCCGGTGATGGAGATTGAAGATTTAAGGAAGACTACTGGGCGAACCCCGCGGGCACCGTTGGCATCGTAGTCGTTGACGTTACCAGTGCTAATGACAAGGAACACATGTGCAGCGTAAGACGAGCTAGCACGAGGCGACAAGGACCATGTATATCCGCTTGCTGGTTTTAACCAATCGTTATCCTTACAGTTTGCATATGACGAATTACTCCAGTCCGTATACATTCCTAATCCTAAACATGTTTGCCTATTTGTTGCGTTTCCTCCACTTGTTGCATATAAATAATCACTTGGATAAAATAGTCCTACTTTTCCTGTCCACGAAGA
>CACZPQ010000097.1 GCA_902783185.1 uncultured Erysipelotrichaceae bacterium | reverse complement strand
TTTAAGAATAAGAGATGAAAAAGAAGCAGGGAAATAATCTCTGCCTCTTTCATATTAAATCGGTAACATTTTAACTAATGATTAACATTACTGAAATAAAAAAAATAAGATAATTCTTATTTTTTACTCATAGCATCTTTTAAAAATAAATCTTTATTATTAATAAAATATTCAATACCAGAATATATAGATAAACAAGTTGCTATTAATACTAATAATTGATCAAATGCAATCCCAAAGAATTCCATTGGTAAATTACCTGCAAGGACAAAACAAATACCAACCATCATTGTGGCTGTTTTAATCTTACCAGCAATTGATGCAGCAACTACTTTTCCATTATTTCCTGATACCATTTTAATTGAATCAACAATAATATCTCTAATAACAATTATAACTGGAACAATAACTGAAATATCATGATTATAAGCAAGAATAATTAATATTCCATTAACTAATACTTTATCTGCAATTGCATCCATTACTTTTCCAAAATCAGTAACTAAGTTTTTCTTTCTGGCTATTTTTCCATCTAAAAAGTCAGTGAATGATGCAATAATAAATACTCCTAATGCAATTAAATAATTTAGTTTTACTAATACTTTTCCACCAATTAAATAAGTTGGCCAAGCAACATTTAATTGACTCCAATTTAAACCTATTAATATAAGTATTATAATTGTTAAGAATAATCTTAAAATAGTTAATTTATTAGGTAAATTCATTTTCATATTTACTCCTCCTATTTATTCCAGCTAATCATTGTAGTTGTTTGATTATCAATAGTTATTTGTTTTATTGACCAAAATATTGCAAGTCCAACTAATGCAATAACTACTATTGTTAAAATAATATAAAACTTTGATTTATATTTAGTACCTTCCTCAGTATATGGAGAAGCTATTTTAACTTCTTGATTTACTTCTTGTTTTTGTTGTTCTTGCATTTTTTCTTCAATTTCTTTTACAGGTATTTTAGATGTAAATTCAAACATATACTCATTAAAATCATTAATAATTTTATCAGAATCTAATCCTAAATATTTAGCATAATCTTTTATATAATCTTTTAAAACATAAATATCTTTAAAACTTCCAATATTACCATTTTCAATATTATCTAAAACCACTGGTTTAATATCTAAATCATTACCAGCTTCCTCTAAATTTATTCCTGTGTCTTCTCTTGTTTTCTTCAAAAGACTTCCTATTTCGTTCAAGAAATTTCACTTTCCTTTCGTTAGTAAAAAAAATAATATCTAGTAAGCCATGTTCTGTCTTATAAAATAAGGACAAATATTTATCTAGTCAAAATGACTCCTCTTATCAGTTGTTATTCCTTTTAAGAGACTCTCCTACCAAAATTTGGATTTCTCACTCGCGGGGTTTACCTCGTTTCACTTACCTAATTACTTAGATAATTCGTCACTGTGGCACTTTAAATCTACTAATAACCAACATGGGCTATATTCAATGCCGTTAGCTAAAAGCTACCTAGAGTTATTTATTCCTCTAGCACGAACACTACTGCCATTTCAGGACAGTGTGAGCATGGACTTTCCTCAACATAATAAATTATGCAGCATTTGTCTTCTAAATATCTGTATTTTTACCGTAAACAGTTTTTTCTAAACTACTTAATCTTTTTAAAATATCTAAATTAGTAATTCTAGATGTTGAAGATTCAACAATTTCTTCAGTATCTTTTAATCTTCTAATTTCTTGTTTTAATTTAGCAATTTCATCTTCTAATATTCTATTATCTTTTAGAAGTTTTTTAATAGTACTATTAAATTCTGTATAATCTTTAATAACTAAATCAAGAAATTTATCAACTTCTTGTGGTCTATAACCTCTAGTATCCACATTAAAATCCTTATCTAAAATATCTTGTGGAGTAAAATTAATATTATCATTATACATCAGTTCATCAAACCCTTCTTACCACACAATTATATCTTATATTATTTAGTATTGTCAAGGAAACTTATGAATTCTAACATAATAATTGAATCATCCAATACATCAATTAATTTTTTAATATAATGTCTTTCTTTTAACATAATATTCACCTTATAAAAAAGTATAATAGAATTAATAATTAAATCAATAAATTCGACAATATAATATAAAAAATTGTAAGTTAAGCTTACAATTTTTACTTTTCTATTATTTTTCCTTGGTGATCCATTTCTCCAGTGACTGTTCGACCATCTTTTGTGATAATTTTAAATGATCCGCCACATGATGTTTCTTCTGGTGCCATTAAACATCCAGGAAGTCTAACATATTCAATGATATCATCAACATCATAATCCTTAACCATATTTTCTAACCTTGCTTCACTAGAACCAACAAAGTACTCATATACTTTACCATCCTCAGTAATTAATAAAACATTAAAATCTTGTCCTGTACTAACAGTGTTAGTTCCCTTAATTCTTCTTATATTTGTTATTCCATTAAATTTTGTTAGTTTTCTATCGGCATTTTCATATTCTGGATTAAGGATACTTGTTTGATACCAGCAATCTTCAAACCCATTTTCTTTTTTACATGCTTCCTCTTCTTTTACTGTTTTATAATATAAAACACCATTATTTAACAAATAGAAATCTATATATCCAGATTGAGATGAATTAACACTTAATGCATATGTATCTTCTATAGGAACATCACTTTTCTTACTGAATTCATTATTATTATTGTTATTATCATCTTTTGTTTTATTTTCATCTTTATTATCACTTACATTACATTTAGTACAATCTGCTTCTTGATTATTATTACTAAATATAATACCTTTATCATAAAGTATATATCCAGTTAATCCTAATATTATTAGTATTAATAATATTATAATTATATTTTTTCCTTTATTTGATTTCTTTTTAAGAATATCATTCATTATTTCAATATTTTCATTATTCATATATATACTCCAATATTATAATCTATTAAATACTTTATTTTTTCTTAAATATACAATAGAAACAATAGCGCCTATTCCAATAGTAATTATTATTCCTAATGGTAAGAATGCACCAGTTTTTGGATTAATAATGTTTGCATCTTTATCATAACTAACAGCACTAGTTCCTACTGAACCAGATTTTTTTGTAACATTTAAATTAATTGTATAGTTTTCAGTTTGTGATCCATTACTTGCAGTAATAGTAATAGTATTTGCACCTTCTTGAATTGCTACTTGACCAGCACCTTCAACTGTTACACTTGAATCTATTGGTGTTGCAGTTATATTAGCATAATCATATGGAGTACCTAAACTTAAGTTCCAACTATTTTTGTTTAAGCCTAAACTTCCTATCCCTTCTACTTGTAAATCACTTAATAGTGATGCAGCTTTTACATTAATTGGTATTAGAAAAATTACAATTAATAAAATAGCTAATTTCTTTAACATATAAACCACTCCTATTCTTAGTATTATTGTATCAAACAATATTTAAATAAAAAATACTCTTAAACTATGGTTTACACATTATTAGACATAATACATAAAAGATTAGAAATAATATAATATTTATAGTATAATAATAATGGTGATTGATAATGAGTTACCCTAATAATATAAAAAAAGAATATAATAAGTATACTACGTTTGGTAAAAGAGGTATGGATTTAGAATACTTAATTAATGAAGCTAATGAATATTATATTCATGAAGATATTGCATTAATATATAAAAAACCTACCCCCATTGGAATTAAGAATACTGATTATACTAATGGAACAATTAAAGGATTCTTTAAAGAAAAATCTACATTAGATTATAATGGTATTTATAAAGGTTATTATATAGACTTTGATGCTAAAGAAACTAATTCTAAAACATCTTTCCCTTTATCAAATATACATGAACATCAATTAAAACATATTAATGGTGTTATTAGACATGGTGGATTTTCTTTCTTAATTATTTCAATAAATGAAGAATACTATTTACTTTCTGGTGAAAAACTATTACAATTTATTAAAGATAATAATAGAAAATCAATACCATATAATTTCATTAAAGATAGTGGTATTAAAATAGATTTAACTATTAAACCAGTATTAGATTATATTAAAGCAGTAGATATACTTATAAAGGAGAGAATAAAATGAAAGAGAAATTATTAAGTGTGATGAAAAAAAATAATAATAACGATGAAACTAAACCTAAAAAGAAAAGGAAAAAATTAACTGCCCATAAAATATTAATTATTATATTAGCATTAGCTATTGCTTTTGTATCATTAATATTAGTTGGAGCCTTATATATAATTATTTCTGCACCAGATTTTGATACTGATAAATTATATCAAAGAGAATCTACAGTATTAACACTAGCAGATGGAACAGAACTTGCTCGTCTAGGTGCTGAAAATAGAGATTTAGTATCTTATGATGATTTACCTGAAGTTTTAGTTGATGCTATTGTTGCAACTGAAGATGCAAGATTCTTCCAACATGAAGGATTTGATATAGCAAGATTTATGATGGCATCATTTGGTCAAATTACTGGTGTATCTGGCGCCGGTGGTGCATCTACCTTAACAATGCAAGTAGTTAAAAATACTTATACATCAAATACAGTTCGAGGCATTAAAGGTCTAACAAGAAAATTTACTGATATATATATGTCAATATTTAAAGTAGAAAAACAATATACTAAAGAAGAAATAATAGAGTTTTACGTTAATGCACCATGGTTAGGAAATGGAACATATGGTGTTGAACAAGCTTCACAATTATATTTTGGTAAAAGTGTTAGAGATTTATCTTTACCTGAAGCTGCATTAATAGCTGGTATATTTAATGCACCTGCAACATTAAATCCATTCTATAGCATTAAAAATGCGACAACAAGAAGAAATGAAGTATTAAATTTAATGTATAGACATGGTTATATTACCGAACAACAACTTGAAGATGCTAAAGCAATATCTGTTGAATCAACTATTCAAAAACCAACTGGTGCATCATTAAATAAATACCAATCATTTATTGATACAGTAGTTGAAGAAGTTATTGCCGATACAGGACTTAATCCATATAATGTTCCTATGACTATTGAAACAACACTTAATACTGAAATACAAGATGTATTAAATGCATTAAATAATGAAGAACTAGGATATAAATTTAGAGACGATGTTATTCAAGTTGCAATTATTGTAACTGATACTAAAGATGGTTCTATACTCGCTGTTGATGGTCGTCGTAATCAAACTGGTGAAAGAGATCTTAACTTAGCTACTGGAACTGCTCGTTTCCAACCAGGTTCAACTGCAAAACCAATATTTGCATATGGACCAGCTATTGAATACAATAATGAATCTACTGGTAAATATTATTTTGATGACCCATATCATTATTCAAACGGACAACCACTTGCTAATGCCGATAGAACATATCAAGGACAAGAAACAATGAGAACTGCCTTAGCTAAATCAAGAAATATACCTGCCATTGAAGCGTTCCAACAAACTGACAAAGAAAAGATTGCTGAATTTGCTCATAAATTAGGAATAAATTATGGTGATGAATTATATGAATCATATGCCATAGGTGGTGGTGTTTATGTAAATCCAGAACAAATGGCAGCTGCATATGGTGCATTTGCCAGAGGTGGATATTATATTAAACCATATGCTTATAAGAAAATAACATTTAAAGATTCTGAAGATGTATTTGAAAACAAACCAAAAAGAGAAAAAGTAATGTCTGAAGAAACAGCATACATGATTACATCAATTCTTGTTTCAGCTCAAGAAGCATATGCTGGCGGAAACTTCTCTATTAGTGGTACTGATGTAGCAGCAAAAACTGGTACATCTACATATGATCAAGCTACTCTTAAAAAATATGGTGTTCCTCTTGATGCATCAGCTGATAACTGGGATATAACATATTCTCCAGATTATGTAATATCATTATGGTTTGGATATGAAAAATTATCACACGATTACTTTACTAGATCAATGTACGGATCACTTGAAAGAAAAAAAATAATGACTGCAATTGCTAAAAGAATTTATAAAAAGAACTCTAAATTTGAAATGCCATCTGGTGTTGTTAAAGTAGAAGTTGAAAAAGATAGTGTTCCACTAGCCTTACCTAGTGCTTACACTCCAGCAGATCAGAGATTAACTGAATTATTTAAAGCCGGAACTGAACCTACTGAAACATCATGGAAATATGAACAATTAGAAAATCCTACTAATGGTAAAGCAACAATTAGCGGATCATCAATCAATCTAACTTGGAGTCCAATTGCAACTCCAAAAGCTATAAATCCTACTGAATTACAAACATATTTTAATGAAAACTATGGAGATTTTGCAGAAAAATATTACAATAAGAGAATTTCATATAATAATAGTGCAATTGGTACATTAGGTTATGCCATATATCTAAATAGTAATGGAAAGCTTACTTATCTTGGATACACATCAGGTACATCTTATACATATAATACTGGTGGTGTTGGTGGAAATTACAAGTTTGTAGTAAAATCTGCATATTCAATATTTAAAGATAATCAATCAAATGGTTTAGAAATAACGGCATCAGCTAATGCAGGACAAAATGGCCAAGTTACATATAATGTTGGTAATGCCGATTTAAAAGAATTCTATATAGGAAATATAAATAAAGGAAAAAATCCTATCATTGCTGTAGATAATAATAATTCATCATATTATAATGATCCAGGTGTTAAAGTAACTGATGTGAATGGAAATGATATAACAAGTAGTGTTCCAATTACAAAAAAAATAGTAAATCAAAGCAATAATCAAACAGTTAACTCTATTCCACTAACAACAGCTGGAACGTATATTATCCATTATGATATAAATAATGGTGCTAAAAAATTAACAAGAACTGTTATAGTAAAATAAAAACGTAGTCATATTGGCTACTTTTTTTATGTAATTAAAGATATAATTATATAATTCTTATTGTTTTTATGTACTGAATTTAGTATAATTTATATAGGAATATTCAATAGTTGAGTGTCTACCTCCACCATATATGGGAAGGAGGTTTGATTAATGAAAACTAAGAACTTTATTTTACGGTTTCTAAAGCTCATTGCTATCATTTTATTTCTTATTACCATCTTGGTACTAGTTATAAAGAAATGACACTCCATCAGCTAAGATAAAGTGTCACACAAATTTTAAGGTAGACATTCAACACCGAAAAATTGAATGTTCCTTTTTTATTTTATGCAATTCCTTAATTGCACATACATTATAACATAATTAATACTAAATTACAAATGTATTGATTGAATGTGCCTCAATAATATCACTAATATAATTGTTATCAATACTTATATTATAATTAATATCATTATGAGATACATTTAAAACAGTAATTACTATTTTTTTGTCTTTTTTAGCTGCTACTACATATATATTATCATTATAATTATCAGTTTTAATTATTTCATAATCTGAATCAATGTATTTAGATATATGAGTTAAATAATAATAAATTGGTGTTTTAATATAATTATTTTGTTCTTCATTTAATATTACTACACTCTTTACTGGATTTTTGATATGTGATGGTCCCCCATTAATATCTAATAATACATTCCAATCTAAATAAGCTGATACTCCATTATTCATACAAGATATTATATCTTTTAAATACAATTCTGCATCATTAATCCAATCATTATTATATTTTGAAAAACCACAACACATTTCTGTATTAAATATTAATAAATTAGGATACTTTTTATGAATATCTAATATATTATTATAATAAGGGCCACTATACCAATGAAGTCCTAAAGTACTAACTCTTTTATTATCTATATATAAATCTTTAATATATTTATTAATCTTTTCTCTATTATGATCCCAAAGTATTATATTAGTATTAGTACCTTCTAATTCATTAATTAAATAATCATTAATAAAGATATTTTGTTCTTTTAAAGAATAAACACATGATTCCCATTTTTGTTTAGCATATGGTTCATTTTGCATTGTAATATAATCAATATTAAAACCTTCTTTATTATATTCATTTATATATTGTTTTAAATATTTAGCATATAAACCATAATATTTACTTTTTAATTTACCACCATGTAATAGATTATTATTATTTTTCATAAATGCTGGTGGTGACCAAGGAGAAGATATTAATTTGATCTTTTTATAATTAAATATATCTTTTAACATAGGAATAATATATTCTTTATCTCTTTTTATAGAAAAATCAGACAAGTCATCTTTATATGAATAAGAATAAGAAGATAAAGAAAAGTCACAAGAACCAATAGGTAATCTAGCTAAGTTTAAATTCAATTTATCTTTAGAATATAAATCTTTAATTAACGCCTTTTTAATACTATTATCTAGTTTAGAATAATTGTATGAAGAAGATTCAGTTATTGCAGAACCTAAACCATACCATTTACATATAGTAATATCCTTATCTATAACAATATCAACACTATTATTATAACTTGTGAATTTAAATGGTTCTTCCTTTAATATAATATTATTATTTAAATTAGTTATTATCTTTTTCATTTATTCACCTTTTTATAATACTTACAATAATCATGTAATAAACATTGACTACAATTTGGATTAATTGCTTTACAAATATATCTTCCAAATAATACTAATTGATGATGGCGTCTAACCCACTCGCACTTTGGAATTATTTTCATTAATTTTTTTTCTATTTTAAGTACATCATCATTAGAACTGGCAAAGTTTAATCTTTTTGATACTCTAGTTACATGTGTATCAACAGCAATTGCAGGAACATTATATATATTTGATAAAACTACATTACATGTTTTATGACCAACACCAGGCAAGTTTTCTAAATACTTTCTATCATTTGGAACTATACCATTAAAATCTCTAACTAAACTTTGGGCAACAGATTTTAAATACTGTGCTTTTCGTGTATAAGTACCACATGGTTTAATTATATTTTCAATATCCTTTACATTTGCTGCTGCAAGTGTAAATATATCATACTTTTTCCATAATTCTTTTGTAACAATATTTACTCTCTTATCCGTACATTGTGCAGATAAAATAGTAGCAATTAATAATTCATAATCTTTATTATATTCTAATTCACATTTAGGATTTGGAATCATTTTATCTAATAATTTTAATATTACTTCATTATTCATCATCTTCTAGCCAATCATAATCAAATAAATCTTCATCTTCATTATTGTTATCTCTTGTTTTTAAATGATTATTAACATCCTCCATAGTTTTAAACCCTTTTTTACTCCATTCATATATTAATTGATCCATATATCTTAAAGTTTTAACACCATTATATGCAGCTTCTTTAATAGCACCCCTAATTAATTCTTCTGGAGTATCTATTTCTAACCATCCATTTATTATTTCCATATCTATAGGAGATAATTTTTTATCAAACTCCTTTTCAATAGTATCAAATATGGATAATTTATCATCTTCTTTTTGTTCTTTATCTAAAGAAACCATAACATTCTTATATAAATTATCTAATGATACTTTATCTATAACTTTATTATTTTTATCTTTTTTAGTTTCTAAATCAATTATTTTTTTAGTTATTAAATTATTAAAAGAATCAATTACATCATTAATTGATATATTAAACATATTACTTATAGCCTCAGCATTAAATGAATCATCTTCATTATTAATAAAATATAAAAGAATTAAAAATTCATTTAAAGTTAAATTCTTATCTAAATATTTAATTATATTTGAAGAAATAACTAAGTTCTTATCACTTAATAATTTATAATTCATTTTTAAGCATCTCCTTTATATAATTAATTAATACTTTTTTATCATTAATTAATTCTTTAGATAATATCTTATCTACTAATACATCATTTATCTTTTTAATAATCTCAGATGGCTCTATATTTAGTTCTTTAATTATATCATTATTTGTAATAGCAATATCTTTATACGATTTTATAGGTAATTTACTATACATTATAGTAATATCTTCATTATCAAGTTCTAATATCTTAGATGCAACTAAAGAAATATATAAACCATAATTAAATAAGATATTATTATCTATTTTACCATAATTAACTATTTTTTTAATTAAATCTATATTATTTTTTTCTTCTTTAGTAAATGGATATTCATCTGGTACTTTTAATTGAGCATACATTCCAGATAAATCATCAGTATCAACTATTTTGCTATATGATATATTTAACTGTTTTAATACACCTAATTTATTTAAATAATCTAATCCCTTAATTGCATTATCACTAACTAATATTTTATCAAATTCTTCTTTTACCCTTGTTAAAGATAAAGTACTAATTAAATTAATATTCTTTTTTATTACATTAAGTAAACTATTTTCTAATTTAAAATCTAGTATAATAGAAAATCTAAACGCCCTAAGTATTCTTAAAGGATCTTCCTTTAATTTAGTATTTGGATCTCCTACACATCTAATTACTTTATTTTGTAAGTCCTTAACACCATTTAAATAATCAATTATTTCTCCAGTCTTATTCATTGCAATAGTATTAATAGTAAAATCTCTTCTTATAATATCTTCTTTTAAACTATTAATATATTCTACTTCTGGTTTTCTATCAGAATAAGAAATATCTTTTCTATATGTTGCAATATCAAAACGGTAATTATCACCAGTTATCTTTGTTGTACCATATATTGTTGTATTTATTGATGATGAACTAAAAATAGACATAATATCCTTAGGTAATGCATTAGTAGCTATATCAACATCAAATGATTCTACACCCATTAATTTATCTCTAACAAATCCACCAATTACAAACGCTTCAAAATTATTTGATTCAAATTTTTCTAATATATTGACTATTTCTTTATTCATTTATAACACCTTATACAATTATACATTATTTTAATTGACTTTGCACCCCATTTATGTTAATATTTTTAAAGTGAAACGAAGAGGAGGTCTTATAATGGCAAAAAAAGCTACTGCAAAAAAACCTTTAACAGTTAATTTAAGAAGTCATGCATTAAATGCAACTAAATCAAAACAAAAACCAAATTTAATTAAAACTACAGTTGATGGTAAAAAAGTTATTATCTCTGCTAGAGAAGCAAGAACTATAAAAAAGAATGCTAGTAAATAGCATTTATTTTTTTGTTTTAAATAATTCTAATCTTTTATTATAATCATTTAATTTGTTCTTATATTCTGTTTCATCCATATCTGATAAAAAGTATTCATCATCTATAACAAGATGATTTTTTAAATAATTATTAAATACTTGATTATATTCATCAAAGAATAATAATCTATTAAATGATTGTTCTGAAAATATAGTATTAATTTCTTCAATTTCATCAATAATATCTTCAAATATATTAACAAAGTTTTCATTCTTAGATAATTCAATTATGGAATTCCAAAACATATGTTCATTTCTTGCTTCATATATTAATTGATTAAAACTTAGCACTAAATTTCTTAGCTTTCTAATTAAATAAATATAATTATTAGGATTCATATTGTTTATTATATTATTATAATAAAATTGATAATTAATTATATATTTAGTAATTTCATTTAATAATATTTCAGTATCTATTTCTAAAAAGAATACTAAATCATCTACTTCTTCTTGTATTTCTTCAATATCCATAAATATTCCTCCTTAATTAATAAAGCACTATATATTTTATATTAAAATATTAATTCTTACAAGAAAAATTATAAATTATTAAATGAATTTATATAATTTGTTAATAATCTATATATTAATTCATAGTCAAGACTATCTACTTTATTATCTTTATTAATATCAGCCGCTAAAAAACTAGAACCATTTAATTCTATTTGACCAGATATGTATTGATATACTAAATCATAATCAAGATTATTACATACACCATCTTTATTTACATCACCTAATACTATTATTTCTAATTCATCATATATTTTATTATTAATTATTAGTTTTACTATCATTCCTGTTTTAATGTACTCATTATGATTAATTATTTCATTATTATTATTAAAAACATGAATAAACTCACTTTTATTCATAATATTATTAATAAAACTATTTATATTAGTTTTTAATTCTATTTTATTAATAGTATCATTATGTCTATTAATATTATAAACTCTTGTATTAATTAACTTTGCTTCAACTATTACTTTAATAATAGAATATAATTCTGGTTTATCTTTTACTGTTGCTTTAACATAAGCTACTTCATCTACAACGTTTTTAGAACAAATTAATCCACCATTATAAAGTTCAATTGCATTATTTCCACTTAATAATTCATAGCCTATTTCATTACTTATTTCATCATTTGAATTAATAATAGGATTTAATCTAATCTCCTTATTAGAATCCATAATTACTTTATAATTACATTCATCAATATTATCACATTTATCTAAATCAAACAATATTTCATCTTTTATTTCTAATTCTTTATTATTATCATTATCAATTATATTGTTACCTTTATCTAGTTCTTCATTATTTGTATTAGTAGATATTATACTTGTATCTTTTTTTATAGTAATTGGTTGTTTTATAATTGAACTTTCTTTTTTAACATTCTTTTTAATACTTATTTGTTTTTTATTATTAACTTTTGTATTTGTAATTGCAATAATATCATTCTTTTTCTTAAAAGTTAAACTACAACTAACTTTATCAACTATACCTGATATATTTAATTGCCATTTCTTATTATCCCATTCACCATTGGCATTATTACAACTTACTGAATTAATTACATATTCTTTTTTATTAGGTGGATAATTATGATTAAATCCATCATATATAAATCTAATAAAACCATTATCATCATTTTTATCATTATTAGTTGTATTAGTAAATGCAATTTCTTCTTTTTTCTTATATCTAACATTATTAATATAAATAATAGATGATATTAACAAAAATAATATAAAAATAATTAAACAATAATTAATTAATCTTTCCCTCCTTTCTTTTAAAATTAAGTATTCACATTTTTCTTCCAATTCATTCTTTTTTTCTGCTTTAGATTTGTTCATAAAATCAGTCCTTTCTAAAATGTAAAGCATGAAGAAAGAATTAATATCTCCCTTCATTAGTAATATTCTAGATAAAATGCTGATTTCCTTTTTTATTTTTAAAATTTTACATAATTTTACGTATTTTTATTAAAAAAAGAATAATAATTAACATTGTCTTTACATTATGTATATTTACATAAAATATGTCATAAAAAAAAAGAACCGAAGTTCTTATTTTTCAAATCCACAATCAAGTACTACATCCATTTTATAATCTTTTTGTCCATAAGGTTCTTTAGGATAAATAGTTATTTTAGTATTGTTAATATTGCATTTTTCTTTAGTCTTCTTATTAACAAATTTATTAATAAATTCATCCTTATTATCAGTAGTTCTTGCTAAGTTTTCTAAATCTATTTTTATACCTACAGCTGCATATTTAGATAAGAATTCTTTTCTTTCATTATCATCATTTCCTACTTGATTATAATAAAAATTTTCATAAAAATTTACTCCAGCTTTTTCTAATTCTTTTGTTAAAGCTGATTTATTACTATTAAATACAAATAAGAATAATAATATTACTATTACAGCAACTACAAGTACTCCACATCCAATTAACGTAACTAATTTTTTGTTCTCTTTTAATTTATTTATCATCATCTATTCTCCTTACTATGATAATTATATAATTAATTTATTATATCTTCAAGATATTTTTATAATTATTTTTGAAATTGCGAATTATATATTTCTGCATAAAAACCATTCTTTTTTATTAATTCATTATGTTTTCCTTGCTCAACTATATTACCATCTTTCATAACTAGTATAAGATCAGCATTTTTAATTGTAGATAGTCTATGAGCAATAATAAATGATGTCTTACCCATTGTTAATTTATCCATGGCTTTTTGTACTAATTCCTCTGTTCTTGTATCAACATTTGATGTTGCTTCATCCAGTATCAAGAATGGTGCATCATCAACCATACCACGAGCAATTGTTAATAGCTGCTTTTGACCTGAAGAAATAGAATCACTTTCCTCTAATTTTGAATTATAAGTATTAGGTAAAGTCTTAATAAAATGATCTAAACCAACTATTTCACATATTTTTTTAACTTGTTCATCACTTACATTATCTCTATTATAAATAATATTTTCTTTAATAGTGCCATTAAACAACCAAGTATCTTGAAGTACCATTGTAAATAACTCATGAACATTTTGATAAGATAAATCTTTAATAGATACATCATCTATTTTAATATCACCATCAACAATATTATAAAATTTCATAAGTAAATTTACCATTGTTGTTTTACCTGCTCCTGTTGGACCAACAATAGCAACTTTTTGACCTGATTTTACTTTGGCATTAAAATCCTTAATGATTATCTTATCTTCATTATAAGCAAATTTAACATGATTAAATTCTATATTTCCTTTTACCTTACTTTTATCCAAATAATATTTTGGTTTAGTTTCAATCATTTCTTCTTCATCCATAAATTCAAATACTCTTTCTGAAGCTGCAGATGTTGCTTGTAGGGATGTAAAACCTTGTGCTATTTGTGATAAAGGATTTGTAAATAATCTAATATAAGTCATAAATGCTACAATAACACCAAATGTTATTATATTATTAGATGTTAAAATAGCACCAACTATACAAACACTAACATAGCCTAAATTTCCAATAAACATCATTGATGAAGGCATAAGTCCAGATAAAAATTGACTTTTTCTATTAGCTTCATATACATTTTTATTTAACTCATCAAATTTCTTATCACTATCTTTTTTTCCATTATAAGCTTTAACTACTAATAAACCAGAATATATTTCTTCAATATGAGAATTTAATTTACCCAATTCTTTTTGTCTCATTTTAAAATATTTTTGAGATTTTGATAAAGTAATAGACATAAATGTAAAACCAATAACACTAGATAGTATTGCTGTTATAGCCATAATATAATTAGTAACAAACATCATAATTAAAGATCCTAAAAATAATGTAATAGAACTTACTAATGTAGCAAGTGATTGATTCATAGTCATAGCTATAGTATCAACATCATTTGTAACACGAGAAAGTATATCACCAACTTGATTATTATCAAAATATTTAAGTGGTAATTTATTAATCTTTTTAGATATATTACTTCTTAATTTTTTAGCAAATCTATTAGATACTATTGTCATTATCAAAGATTCTATATAATTAAATAGTGCACTAATAATATATAAAGCTATTAAGAATATAGCTATATTAATAATAGTATTCCAATCAATTGATGGTTTAACAACACTTTGAATATTAGATGGTAATTCATCTATTTTTTTAAGCATTTCTTGTGCAGTAGCATCACTATTAATTGAAGACATTATATTTAAATAATCTAATTGATCCTTAGAGGATATCACTACATTATCAACTTTAAATTCCGGTAATATATTATATAAAATATTATTTGGTAGTTTATTTATTGATTTAATAATATCAGTTTTATTATTATTATCAGTATTTGACAATGTAATAAATAATTCATTTTTTTCATTATCTGATAAAGTTGAATATAATATATTTTCTATTTTTATATTATTTAAATTGTTAGTAATAGTATTAGTTATTAATTCAATATTATCTTTTTTAACAATTAATCCCTTAGCTATTTCATCAGTAAGATTAGATAATTTATCTGGTGCAATTATTGATAAAATAGAACCAAAACTTGCTAATAAAAGAGATATTATTATTGCTATTTTATATATTTTTAATTCTTTAAATAATCTTTTAAGTGAACCAAAAAAATCTTTAGATTTAACGTCCACATTTCTTGCTGGACCTCTATTCATTTTCAAGTTCCTCCTTTGATAATTGTGATAAAGCTATCTCTTTATATACCTTGCATTTCTTCATCAATTCCTTATGTGTGCCCATTCCTACACACTTACCATTATCTAAAACAACAATTTTATCAGCGTTCATTATTGTTCCAATTCTTTGTGCAACAATTAATACAGTAGCATCTTTTGTATATTTTTTTAACTCTTTTCTTAAAGATAAATCAGTTTTATAATCAAGTGCTGAAAAACTATCATCAAAAATATATATTTCAGGATCTCTTGCTATTGCTCTAGCTATTGATAAACGTTGCTTTTGACCACCAGAAACATTTGTACCACCTTGAGCAATATGATAATCTATTTTCTTATCTAAACTATTAACAAAATCACTGGCTTGAGCGATATTAATAGCTTCATTTATTTGTTCATCACTAACTTCTTTTTTTCCATTTCTTCCATATTTTATATTATATTTAATAGAACCATTAAACATAACAGCACGCTGAGGAACATATCCAATTATATTATGTAACTCTTCTTCAGTATATTCTTTAACATTAATACCATCAACTAATACTTGACCTAAAGTTGCATCATAAAATCTAGGAACAAGATTTATTAATGTTGATTTACCTGATCCAGTAGACCCAATAAATGCAATAGTTTGTCCCTTTTCAACTTTAAATGATATATTTTCAAGTAAATAATCTTCAGCATCAGGATATTTAAATGAAACATTATCAAATTCAACTGTTCCAACTTCAACTTTTTTATTTACACCTTTTCCATCTACAATACTTTCTTTAGTGTTTAATACTTCATTAATACGAGATGCACTTACCTGTGCTCTTGGAAGCATCATAAAAATAACTGCTAACATTAAAAATGACATAATAACTTGCATTGCATATGAAGAAAAAACAATCATATTTGAAAATATAGTTATTTTATCTACCATCATAGCATCATTAATTAATTTTGCACCAATAAAATAAATTGATAAAGTTAGTGAATATAAAACTAAATACATAATTGGTTGCATTATAGCAAACATTTTTTGATTAAATGTTAATATATTAGTTAATTCATTATTAGTTTTTTCAAATTTATCTTCTTGATATTTTTCTGCATTAAATGCTCTAACTACTCTAATACCAATTAAATTTTCTCTAGTTATTCCATTTATTTTATCAGTTAACTTTTGAACTATTTTAAATCTAGGTACTACAATTATCATTAATATAATTACAGTAGTTAATAAAATAATAACTGCAAGTCCAGTTACTGCACTCCATTCAAAACTTTTATCTAATATCTTAGTAACTGCCCATACAGCAGTAATTGGAGACTTTATCATGAGTTGTAGTCCCATTGAAATAAACATTTGTATTTGTGTAATATCATTAGTTGTTCTTGTAATCAAACTACTTGTTGAAAAATGTTTTACTTCATCTATACCAAGTTTTTCAACTTTATTAAATAGTTTCTTTCTAACATGATAAGAAAATGATGCAGCAGTATTAGCTATAAAATACCCAGTTAATATTGCAGCAACTAAACTTCCTAATGCACATAATAGCATATATATACCTTGAATAACTATATCATTAAAAGTATTACCTTCACTTTGAACAAGTCTAGTAATTTCTGACATATAATCAGGCATTTTTAATTCTAACCATACTTGAAATACAATTAATATAATACTTATAATTATATATAATATATCTCTTTTAGTAAAATTTTTAAACAATCTAATCATATTTATTACCTTTCTAATAACTATTAAATAATAACAAATTATATGATTTATATCAAGAAAAAAGAAAGTATTTTTTACTTTCTTATGTTTGTTTTTATCCTAATGTATATGGATCTACTTGTGTTCCTGTTCCACCAGTAATACTTACACTAGATTTAAGATAGACTACTGGACGAACGCCAAGGGGATTGTAGGCAGCGTAGCCTCCGACATCACCATTATCAGAGATATAAACCACCGAACGACCATTATAATAGTAAAAACTTGGTGACAAAGTCCATTGCTTGATTGTTGAATCATATAGCCAGTCATTATTCGTACAATCTGATACATTTGCTTGATCCCATGAATACATTGATGTATTTAAACAAGCCTCCCTATTAGTTACATTTCCTCCTGCTGTTGCATATCCATAATCACTTGGATACATTAAGGCTACTTTTCCGGTCCATACGCTTGTTCTTACAACTTCATCTGAAAAACGAATATCACCATATGCATTTGCTCTTTCGTGCATATATGCATATGGGATTCTAAATGCAACCTCATCATCTTCTACATATGTACCATTATCAATTTTTGGTGATCCTAAATTCCATACAACACTTTCTATTTTACTTTGTTCTTCACCACTTATTGTAGGATCAAAACTCTCATAGGTTTGTATTATGTCATTTCCTAAATAAGTATTATTCAACTCCTGCATTAGCTTAGCACCATTATATGATCCTGATGGCCCCCATTGATTTACTCCGCTACCATCATTTGCATTATGCCTATCCCATGAATATTCTCCTAAGCTTTCAGATCTTATTATTTTAAGAAGTGATTTTGTTTCTCCACTTTCTGTTTCTATATTATTCATTACTCCAATTATTCTCCATAATTCGTTATTAAATGATACATAATTATTTGGATTTGCACCTATATATCTTAAATTGTTATCTTCTGTTACGTCATATGCTAAACCTGTAGTTCCTATTTCATCTGTTGATGTAGGATCAGCATTACTTACTAATTCCTTTATATAATCTCCTGTTGATGTTTGTATTTCTTTTACTTCATTTACTCTAATTATTGTACTAAATTGCTTTCCTTTGTTATCATCTTGATTATCATTTGTTTCTAAGAATGTTATTCTTAATACATAATTATGTGTTTGCCCTGCTCTTAATATTTGATTTGATACTATCTTTGTATTTGTATCTGGTATTTGTGTTTGAGTTGATACATTATGTCCGCCATCATTTGATGTTAATGTATATACTAGATCTGTTTTATCTGCAAAATCATTTATTACTTCAGACATATATATATCATATGGTGTATCTCCACTACCTTTATTTTCTACTTTAAATGTCTTTTCAACATATTGACCAGGTACTGCATTTTCTAACGCTACTTGTGGTCCATCAGTGAACTCTATTTCTAATGATGTTGTTGTTACAACATTATTTTGTCCTGTACCACTTACATTAGCAGTAAAATATGCATATGATGTTGCTGTTATAGTTACTACTAAAAGTAATGCCATTAATATTGCAATTACATATGGTCTTTTATTACCTTTCTTTTTATTCATAAACTATACCTACTTTCTTATAATGATTATACCATAATCCAAATAATAATAAGTATATATT
>CACZPQ010000096.1 GCA_902783185.1 uncultured Erysipelotrichaceae bacterium | reverse complement strand
TCTACTTCATAACTATCTTTTGATGGTGGATTACTATGTCCTTCTCCATCATAAAAATATGCTAATGTTTTATTAGCACTTTTATCACTATTACTAAATATTGATACACCAGAAAAAATAACAATTGAAAGTGTTATTATTATCATTGATATTATTGTTATTTTTCTTTTTTTCATTGTTATCAACTCTTTATTATATCTAATTATATTTTAACAAAAATAGTATTCTTATACAATAAAAAAACATTGCTTAAAAGCAATATTTTTATTTTAATTTAACAGCTGTACCATATGCTATCATTTCAGCAGCTCCTTGCATAACAGCAGATGAGCCAAACTTAACATTAACAACGGCATCAGCACCTAAGTTTTTAGCTTCTTCAATCATTCTATCAGTGGCAATTTGTCTTGCTTCTCTAATCATATCAGTATAACTTTTTATTTCACCACCAACAATTGTTTTCATTCCTGCCATAAAATCTCTACCAAAGTTTTTAGATTGCACTATTTCACCTTTTACTAATCCTAATACTTCAGATATTTCTTTTCCAGGAATATTAGGTGTATTAACTATTAACATATCTTACCTCCTATCTAGTTTTACCTTTATTCATAATTCCATTTATTAATTTTTTTGCTAATTTAGGATTACATAATGTAGATATATAATAAATTTGCATTTGACTCGACATTGGTTTAGAAAATTCAGTAAATAAATCTAATAATTGTGAATTATTACCATTAATACTTTGATGTGAAGCATGAATCATTGTTTGTTGACCAATTTTAGTTAGATCTAAATTAATTCCATTTACCTTAGCTAGTTCTTCAATGAATTCTCTTTGAGTTCTACCATTTCCTTCTCTAAAAGGATGAAGAGCATTAATATCTGCAAATAAATCTACAAGTTTAGCTATTTTTTCCTCATAAGAATTATTAATAAAATAATTATCTTCTTGTAATTTAGTAAAAATACTGTTAGCAAAGAATTCTATATTTGAATATAAGCAAAAAATAACTGCTTTTTCCATTTCACATTTTCTACATTGCCCAGCCCATTCATATAGATCTTGAAATAAATATGAATTTATTGCTTTTAAGTGTTCAAAATCAAAATTACCTGGTATTGGGTTTTGATTTAGTTCAGAAATTCTTAATGATACTAAGCTTCTTTCTTTATTATTTAATTCTTCTTGATCTCTAATATCTAATTTATTTCTTAATATTTCTGTATTATCATAAAAATAATCTTTATAGTTTTCGAAGTTCTTCATGTTTTTCTTCTCCATTTTTATTAATAATATTATTAATTATTTCTTTTCTTTTCTCATCATATGTTTTTTGACCTGTAATTACTTCCATAAGATTTTTTTTATCTTCCTCTGTTAATGGCATCCCTTCTTGAGTCATAGCTCTATTAACTCTTTCAATTTCTTCATTAATAATTTCTTCACTCATTAAATATCACCTATAGATATTATATCATGTATATTAAAAAAATTAAAAGAAAAGTCTTTTAATTTAATGTATATACACTATAACTTAAAGCAAGAGCTACACATAACCATATTAAATATGGAATTTGAAGTAAACCAGCCGCTTTATTAATTTTATAATATTTAATAATCATTATTATTGTTAATACTATTAATATTATTACTGTAATAAAAGAAACAAAAAATAACTTTAATCTGAAAAACAATATAGACCATAAACCATTAATTAATATATTAGCAGCATATACCTTTAATGCATCTTTTTTATATGTAGTATCACTCTCATAAATAATATATGATGAAATACCCATTAATATATAAAGAATAGTCCATACTATTGGAAATACTATACCTGGTGGAGTCCAATTTGGTTTATTAAAAGTATTAAAGTTATCAGATACTTTTCCAATTATTGAACTTAAAAAACCTATTACATTTGGAATTAATACATTAATTATTAAACTTTTAATGTTTATCATTTAATTCACCCATTATTATAATATGTTAAATAATTTTTATTATACTAATTATTTATATTGTAAGTAATATCTTATCATCATAATCTATAAAATTAAGATTATTATTGTTACTACTAGTAAATCCTATATTTACTTCATTTTCTGTTTTTTCCATTATAATTAAATAGTTTTCAAAGTTAATATTATTACCATAATTATCTAGTATATGTCTACAAGTAATTATTTTATTTATAGATTCTTTTAATATATTATTATAACTATAATTTGTTATTAATAGTATTCCCAATGGTTTTTCAATTACTTCTTTAAATAAATAATAATTATTTTTATATAAAGGATTACCTAATAAATTAAATAAATCATCATCACTATTATAATTATTACCATCAATTAATATAATATTATTACTTACTTTATTTATTTTATTAATAATATCATTTGATGTTAATAATATTGATTTATTATCTAATAAATTCTTTATAAATGTATTATTTAAATTAATATTATATCTATTTTCAATAACTCTATATAAATTATTAATATTAACAATATCTTCTTTATAAAACTTAGCATCAGTACAACAAGAATCTAATAATTCAATAGATTTATCAGGATTATGTTTATTTTTAATATATTTATTTGAAATTATTACTATTTCCTTTAAAAAAGAATCATCTATTTTTAAACAATGATATTTTTCATAAGATTTCTTAATTTTATTTAATATATCAATAGTATCATCTAAACTAGGTTCACTAATATATAATGTTTGAAATCTTCGATTTAATGCTTCATCACACTTAAAGATTTCATGATATTCATTTATAGTTGTTGCACCAATACACTTAACTTTACCACGAGCAAGGTATGGTTTTATTATGTCTCCAGCTGATATTGCTCCTTCTGCTCCACCTGCATGAATAAGTGTATGAATTTCATCTATAAATATTATTTTTTTACTATTTTCAACACTAGTCAATAAATTATTAATCTTATTTTCAAAATCACCTCTATATTTAGTACCAGCAACTAATGAAGACATATCTACATTAATAATCTTATACCCTTTTAAGGAATCAGGTACATCATTACTTTGTAGTCTTCTTTGAATTTCTTCAACTATTGCTGTTTTTCCAACACCTGCATCTCCGATAAGAAGAGGATTGCATTTATTTTTTCTCATTAATATTTGTAATATTTCATTAATTTCTTTTTCTCTATGTTCTATAGGACAATCATTTATATTTAATAAATTATTAGATTCTAAATCTATCATTGTAATATCTATATTCATAGATTCTAATATACGAATTGCAATACCTTCATTAGTATCAATTAATGATTTAAATATATCCTCATTATTTAAATTTTCATTATCATCTGTAATATTTATTACTTTTCTTAACATTGGTGTATATAAAACATATGGAGATTTTTTAGATCCTTCACCAATTATCTCTTTTAGTTTTCTTTTAAACTTATTATATGTTAAATTGTATTCTTTTAATCTATCAGTTAATTCATTTTCTTCAGATAGTATAGCTAATAATAAATGTTCTGTACCAACATATGGATGTTTTAATTTATCATGTTCTATTTCTGCTTTTTTAAGTATTTTATCTAAATAACTCATGAATATCCTCCTGTAATAAATTCTATGATTATTATGATTAAAAATTTATTATATTATTCAAAAAAATAAAAACTTATCATTATTTATGATAAGTTTCATTATTTATTATCTTAAACGATCTATATATTTGTTCTAATAAAATACCTCTAAATAATCCGTGGGGATAAGTTAATTTAGAAAATGATAATAATAGATTAGATTTATCTTTAATAATTTGAGATAATCCATTTGATTCACCTATTATAAAATCAATAGTTGAATAATGAATAAATGTATTTTCAATTAGTTTAGATAACTCAATGGAATCATACTCTTTACCTTCAATAGCTAGTGATATAACATAATCATTTGGTTTTATATATTTTAATATATTATCAGTTTCTTTATCTATATCATTATCTGGTATTTCAATAATATTAATTTTATGATATTTTTCTATTCTAGATTTATAATCATTTATTAATTCATTTAAATATTTTTCTTTTATTTTTCCAATACATATTATATTTATCATAATGTTATTACCTCTGATTTTTCTCTTTGTTTAGCACATGATATATTATCAAAAGATATATTATATTCATCAAAAATTTCATTGATAGTATTTAACGCAACTTCTGGTGTATTATTCTCTTTAGAAAGATGCATTAACATTATTTTTTTAGTATCTTTTCCAATTATCTTTGATAAATATATTGAAGCATCTTTATTAGATAAATGTCCATATGGTCCAACTACTCTATCTTTTAGCCATTTAGGATATTTACCATTTATTAACATTTCAACATCATGGTTAAATTCAAATAAATATATATTTTTATCTTTAAGCTTATTAAAGAATTTTTGATTTAAATAACCTGTATCAGTTATATATACAACGCTTTTATCATTTTCAGTTATAATAAATCCTCTTGAATCTTTGGTATCATGACTTGTTTTAATAAGTTCTATTTTAATATTATCTATGTAAAAGTCATTATCATAATATTCAATAGAGTCATATTTTTTTAATTCGCTATCCATTGGAATTTCATCATACATTATCTTAGACATATATATAGTTGGATCATATTTTTTTATAAAATTATCTAAACAACCAATATGATCATTATGAACATGAGAGATAAGAACAGAATCAATTTCATTTGGTGTTATATCAAGTTCTGCTAATCTTTCTTTAATATATTTCATATTCATACCTAAATCTAATAATATTTTGTGTGAACCTACTTCCACCAAAGTTGAGTTGCCTTCAGATCCACTTGCTAAAACACATACTTTCATTATCTTCACACCTCGATATTTATTATAGCAAAAATTATAAAAAATTAGTAGTTAAATACTCTAAATTTATTGACTATAATTACATTATAAGTTAAACTTAAAGTATGGAAAATACAAAGAAAATAATTATAATATCAATATTTATAATTTTTATGCTAAGTATAACATTAGCTATTGTTTTTTGGTTTAATAATAACAATCAAGAAAGTGTTAATACCAATCAAGAAAATAATAAAATTGAAAATAACAATGAAATAAATAATAATCAAGAAGATAATAATGAAACTAAAGATAATGAACCAACTAAAGAAAATAACATAATTGAAGATAATAAAGATAATAAAAAAGAAAATATTAGTGTAACAAAAGATAAAAATATAATATTTTTTGGTGATTCAATTACTGCTGGGTTTGGTAGTAAATCTAAACATTACTCATGGGCTAATTACATAGGTACTAAATATGACTTTGCCTCATATACGAATGCTGGTATAAGTGATTATAGAGTTTCAACATACGACAATGCAAATAAATGGTTAGTAACTCAAGTTAAAAATCATTATAACGATAAAAATAACTATGATTATGTAATAATGCAGGGTGGTATTAATGATTTATTATATAATACACCTTTGGGTGAATTAGCTAAAGATAAGGATTTTAAATCATTTAATAAAGATACATTCTATGGAGGATTAGAACTATATCTTTATAATACAATTAGTAAGTGGAATAAAGCTAAAATAGGATATATAATTACTTACTATACTCCTAATTATAAAGAAAGAGGTAAATCTTGGACTTATGATGATTATAAAAAATATAATGATGCTCTTAAAAAGACTTTAAATAAATGGAATATACCTTATTTAGATCTTTTTGATGGAGAATATAATAATCAAAAATTTAGTGATTTGCTTAAAGTAACAACAAAAGAATATTTAGGTGATTATCTACATCTAAATGATGCAGGATATAATTTAATTTCACCTATAATATATGAATGGATTAAAACATTATAATTTATTAAATGGTTTGTTATTTAATATTAAACATGATATACTTTATATATAAAAGAAGGTAATAAAATGAAAGTACTAAGAAACATTTTAATAACATTATTAATCCTTATATTATTATTCTTTTTATCAACTTTTATACTAAGTAGACTAGTAAATATAACATTAATCGGAGATAAAGATATATATCTAAATTTAAATGAAGAGTATTTTGAAAATGGTTATAAAGCTAGTTTTTTTGGTAATAAAATAGATGATATAAAAGTAGATAATAATATTAATATTACAAAAATGGGAGATTATAGTGTTAAATATAGTACTAAATTCATGTTTTATAATATAACAACCATTAGAAATGTTCACGTGGTAGATAAAGAAAGTCCAATTATCACTTTAAAAGGTGATAAATATGTATATTTAAAACAAAATGAAGAATATAAAGAAGATGGTTATGAAGCAACTGATAACATTGATAATAATCTAACTGATAAAGTTGAAATAAATTCAAATGTAGATAATTCTAAAACTGGTTTATATGAAATAACGTATAAAGTAAAAGATAGTTCAAATAACGAAACAATTGAAAAAAGACAAATAGAGGTAATAAATGGCGGATTATTAACAAGTGGAATAAGTGGTTTTTGGTTAAAAGGATCATTTGATGATGTAATATTAAAATATGATGATAAGGAATATGACTATTTTAAAGATACTGTTTTCTTAGGTGATAGTAATACAACTTTCTTGCATCTTAAGGGTAACTTTATTAGTGCAAATCAAACATGGGGAAAAAATAATTTAAATATTGCACAAATTAATAATTCAACATTTCCAACTCATATTAATAAACAAGAAACAACATTAGATAACGCTTTAAAAACATACAAACCTAAATATTTAATCGTAACAACAGGTATTAATGCAGATCTTTATATGGCAAAAGAAAATTACTTAAGGGAAATTGAACAATTAATTAATAATATGAAAACAAAATACACTGATACAAAATTAATATTTAATGCAGAATTTCCTATATCCTCTAAAGGAACATTAACTAATACATTGCAAAATAAAATAAATGAATATAATTATTATTTAGTAGAATTATGTCATAAACATAAAATAAATTTCATTAACTTTTCAGATGAAATAAGAGGAGAAGATGGATATGCAGATGATAAATACTTTGATTTTACTGTAGAAACAGACAAAGGTTTTCATCTTAATAAAGCAGGTAGGGAAAAATATATAGATTATATTAAACATTTAGATTTCGAAAGGAGTATACAATGAAAAAAGTATTAATAGCATTATTTGCAGTAGTATTACTATGTGGATGTAGTAATAACAACGTAACAAATTTAGATATCAATAAAGCATCTAGTTCTTTAGACAGTAAATATCAAAATATGCAAACTATGAACAAAGATGAATTAGAAGTAATATATCAATTAGATACTAATCTTTTTGAAGAATATACTATCAAAAGTAGTTCTTCAGCAAATGGAGACTTTTATGCAATAATAAAAGTAAAAGATGAAAATAAAAAACAAGTTCAAGATAAAATGAACAATATGTTTAAAATTTTAGAAAATCAAAGCAATTTATATTCACCTGAAGCTGTAAGTAAGATTAAAAATAGACTTTCAACATCAGTTGGTAATTATTTAATCTATATTATAAGTAATGATAATAATTCATATTATGAAATAGTGAAAGGATTTATTAATTAATGAATTTTAATAGTTTAACATTTCTAATATTTTTCCTACCTATTTTTTTTATATTATTTTATTTAATACCTAAAAAGTGTAGATACATAATATTATTGTTAGGAAGTGTATTATTTTATTCATTTTCTTCAATTAATAATTTAATAATTGTAATTACATTAGCATTAGTTAATTATATTGGAACAATATTAATAAATAAATCAAAGAAAGTAAATATACTTTCTTATATTTTAGTTGGATTAAACATTATTGCATTACTTTTCTTCAAATATAACAATAATATAATATTTCCATTAGGAATAAGCTTTTATACATTTAATAATATCAGTTATATTATAGATATAAAAAGAAAAAAGATCCCTGTTGAAAAAAATATATTATATTATTTAACATATATTTTAACTTTTACTCACATAACTATGGGTCCAATTACAAGATATAAAGATATTAAAGAAAATATAACAAATCTAAATCCTAATTTTAATGAAATAACTATTGGATTTAGAAGATTATTATTTGGTTTAATAAAAAAAGTATTAATAGCAGATAACTTAGGAATTTTATATAGTACTTTAATAAATAATAATAATTCAATTATATCTCATATTATTTGTTTGTTAGTTTTTGCACTACAATTATACATTGATTTTTCTAGTTATTGTGATATGGCTATTGGTCTTGGTAAAATGATAGGTATAAATTATAAAGAAAACTTCGATCATCCATATTTAGTTAAAAGCATTAGTGAGTTTTGGAGAAAATGGCATATTACTTTAGGAGAATTTTTTAAAGAATATGTATACTTCCCACTAGGTGGTAATAGAGTATCAAAATTTAGAAATATCATTAACTTATTAATTGTATGGATAATAACAGGATTATGGCATGGAAATACCTTAAACTTCTTAATATGGGGTTTATACTATGGTATTATCTTAATTATAGAAAAGTATGTACTTAAAAAGGTATTGGATAAAATACCAAGTTTTTTATCACATTTATATGTAATAATAATTGTATTATTTGGCTATATATTCTTTAGTATAAATAATATTAATGATATATTATTATTTATTAAAGGTATGTTTACATCTAATCTTATAGATAATACTATAATATTCTATTTAAAAGAAAACTTACTATTAATTTTAATAGGAATAATATTATGTTTTAAAATACCAAATAAATTAAAAAAATATTATGAGAATAGCTTTATATTACAAATGGTTATAAATATAATTTATATTATTTTATATATAGTAGCAATAGCTTATATTATAAATGGATCATATACACCATTTATGTATAATGCTTTTTAGGAGGATTATGAAAGATTTAGCAAATAAAATATTATTTATTACAATTAGTATTATAACAATATGTTTTTCTATAACATTTATAATTAATAAAAAAGATAATTATTCTGAGGTAGAAAACCGATATCTTAGTGAATTTAGCATTAATAATATTGAAGAATATATTAAAGATTATTTTCCATTTAGAATTGAATTAATATCACTTAAAAACAAGTTAGAACAATATAGTGGTAAAACATTAATAAATGATGTATATATAGCAAATGATAACTATTTAATTCAAAGATTTAAAACAAATGATAAAAGAGATGCTATTGTTAGAACTATTAATAATTTTAATGAAAAAATAAATAATGTAGATGTTATGTTTGTTCCAGATTCTATATTAGTTAATGAAGATAAACTTAAATACCATATTGATATCCTAGAAGATAAAGAAATTGATTACTTATATAAAAATTTAAATACTAATAATATTAATATATTAAATTCTCTAAAAGAAGAGAATAAAAAAAGTAATAATTTATATTATAAAACAGATCATCATTGGACTACATATGGCGCATATATAGCATATAAAGAGTACTTTAAAACGAAAAATAAAGACTCATATTCGATTAATGATTATAATATAAAAAAGGTAAGTGATAGCTTTCAAGGAACATCATCTTCTTTAGTAC
>CACZPQ010000095.1 GCA_902783185.1 uncultured Erysipelotrichaceae bacterium | reverse complement strand
GCTCCAACTACTCTAATCGCTGTTATTAAATTAACTAATACTATACTTTTTTTCATATCTTACCTTTCTAATCAAATGTAATCTTATAATCTACATTATTATAATTATAATTGATTTCTTCAATTCTATCTTTAGATGTAGTTATCTTAAACATTATACTAACACCATTATATATATTATTATAATTATATATTTTCATATTATCAACTATTTCTTCATTACTATTTAAATCTTTAATATACTCATATACATTAGTTGGATTAAAGAAATATGATAAATAATTATTATATAAATCATTTATTTCTTTATTAGTATCTAAATCTATTGCTATATCATTAACTACATGATAATTAATTTCTTCATTATTAATAATTCTTTTACCGTTATTAATTTTATCATTAATTGATCCTTCATATTTAATAATAGAATTACTATCATTAATAGTTATTTTATATTTATAATTATCTAAATAATTATTAAATATTTTATCTAAAGATAGAAATTCAGTACTTGTAATTTTTTGTTCATTATTATTACTAATATTTTTTATATTTCTATTATAGTTAATTCTAATAGCTACTAGTAATGATAATAATATAGAAAAACCAACTATTAATATAACCATTGACTTAGTTTTATCTTCTGAAGGAGTATATTCTCCTAAAAACTTTGCTTTTAACCCTTTTTTTATTTTTTCTTTCATATAACGACCTACTTTATTATATAGTTTTTAAATTTTTCTTTATCAATTCCATTAAGAAAAGATTTTATATCCATAATATTTTTGCCAGATGGTTTAATTTCATCAATATAATATATTCCATCCAAACATCCAATTCCCAAACTATTCTTATCAATAATATTTATTCTATTTGGAATACTATTACCTAATTCATAATGTCCTTTAATAATTTTATATTCTAAGTCATTAATTATTGTATTAGCATAGCTTGAATCATTTAAACCTCTAACTAATCTATCAACATTAATACAATTATTATTAAAATCAATATGTTCTTCTTCTCTTTTAATAATACTTGCATAAGTAGATAATGAATCATCTTGTTTTTCTCTATCATTAGTTCCATTAATTATTTCAGGTAATGTACTCTTTAATAATAAAGATCCTTGAACACTTAATTTTTCAACTAATGATTTATAAGTATCAGTATCTAAAATATCATATTCATATTTGGCAATCATATCTCCAGTATCAAGAGTTTCATCCATATACATTATAGTAACACCAGTTTTATCATATCCATCAATTATTGCTCTATTAAGTGGTGCACCACCTCTTAACTTAGGTAGCAGTGATGCATGAACATTAACACATTTTAATCTTGGATAATCTAGTAATATCTTAGGTACTATTTGGCCATATGCACATGTTATAATTATATCTGGATTAATATCTATAATTTTTTGATAATCATCTCTTAATTTATTTGGCTGAAATACTTCAATATTATTATCTAATGCTAGTTTTTTTATTGGTGAAAATACTATTTCTTTTTTTCTACCTACAAATTTATCTGGTTGACAAACAACTAATTTTACATTTGTTTCTCTAATTAACATATCTAACACTGGAACAGCAAACTCTGGCGTCCCCATAAATACAACAGATAAATCTTTCATATTCTCACCTTCTCACCATTATATTATAACATTATTTGTCAAAAATTAAAATCTTGATGGATTAAAATCAACAATAAAATCTATACTTTTATTATTAGCATACATTTCATCTAATTTCTTTAATGTATTAATTAAATAACCATCATATCTATACTTTATTAATATTTGATATCTAAATATATTATTAATTTTTAAGATAGATGCTGGTGTTGGATTAAATACATTAGTTTCATTAGCTAAATTCTTTCTTAAATATCTAAATACATTATTTGCTTCCTTAAATGTTTCATCTAAATTCTTTCCAGAAATAACTATATTAACTAAATAATAATATGGTGGATATTTAAGTTTTCTTCTTGTATTCATTTCATAATTATAAAATTCTTCATAACTATTAT
The DNA here is from genome assembly GCA_902783185.1 of uncultured Erysipelotrichaceae bacterium. Taxonomy (GTDB): domain Bacteria; phylum Bacillota_I; class Bacilli_A; order RF39; family UBA660; genus RUG12834. The sequence continues at coordinate 14,084 of CACZPQ010000095.1, read as the reverse complement.
CTTGAACACACTTTAAATATATATTATCTACATTAAATGATTCGATAATAACTTCACCAGGAACTTTATCACGACCTGCTCTTCCTGATACTTGAGATAATAATTCAAATGTTCTTTCACCAGATCTAAAATCTGGAATATTAAGCGAAGCATCTGCATTAATTACTCCCACTAAAGTAACTAATGGAAAATCTAATCCTTTACTTATCATTTGGGTACCAAGTAATATATCATATTTATGATCTTTAAAGTCATTTATAATTTTTTCATGACTTCCTTTTTTTGATGTAGTATCTACATCCATTCTTATTATTCGTGCATCAGGAAATATATTATTTATATAATTTTCTAACTTTTCTGTTCCCAATCCTAAATATGATAAAGCTTGCATTTTACATTCAGGACATTCTTTGTCAATTATTTTAGTATATCCACAATAATGACATCTCATTGAGTTATTACTTTTATGAAAGGTTAAAGTTATATCACAGTGTGGACATTTGTAAGTATATCCACAACTTTTACAAGAAACAACTGTTGAATAACCTCTTCGATTAAGTAACAAAATAACTTGTTCTTTTTTTTCTAATCTATCCTTTATTTTATTTTCTAACTTTGATGAAAGAATTGTTTTTCCATTCTTATATTCATCTTTCATATCAACAATTTCAATATTAGGCAATTCTTGATTATTAACTCTATTTTTTAATTCTAATAAATGATATACACCTTTTTTTGCTCTTACCATTGTTTCTAAAGTTGGTGTTGCAGAACCTAATAACAAAGGACATTTATTATAAGCACATCTAAACTTAGCCATATCTATTGCATTATACCTTGGATTAGAATCTTGATGATAGCTTTCAGAATGTTCTTCATCTATTATTATTATTCCTATATTTTCTAAAGAAGTAAATATAGCACTTCTTGTTCCAATTACAATGTTTACTTCTTTTCTAATAATCTTTAGATATTCATCATACTTTTCTCCATCAGATAATGCACTATGAAATATTGCTACATTATTTTGAAACACATTATAAAATCTATTAATTATTTGTGTAGTTAAAGATATTTCAGGTAACAATAATATTGCACTTTTACCAGTTTTTAATACTTTTTTTATTAAATTAATATACACTTCTGTCTTACCAGACGCAGTAACTCCATGCAAAAGATAAGTTTTATTATCATTTAATTCTACTTCTTTAATAACACTAAGTTGTTCTTTATTTAAAACTATATTTTTAGTATCATCTTTTTGTTCATAATTAATTCTATACTTTTGAACATAATCTTCTTTTATTAAATCCAAATCTAAAAGTTTTTTTAATGCACTACTTGATAATTCACTTTTTAATATTTTATTATTCTTTAATTTATTTAAGATATCTATTTGTGCTTTACTTCTTGGATTATTATTTATATATTCATCAATAATATTATCATCTTTATTTAATGATATATATATATCATATTTATTATAATTATGTTTTTGATTCTTTACTTTTAATGCTGATGGTAACATTGTTTGATATGCAACTATTTTAGAACATAAAGTTTTTTCACTTAAGTATTTTCCTAAAGATAATAATTCTTTATTTAAAGTAATATCTGTATTAACTAATTCTTTTATACTTTTTAATTCATAATCACCATCGTATATTTTTTTTAATTTTAAAACAATACCATTTATTATTTTATTTGAAAATGGCACTTTAACTTTCATACCTATTTTAATTGATTCTTTTAAATCATCAGGTACTATATATGTAAAAGTTTTATCTATTGCTTTATTTGTATATTCAACTAAAATATCTGCATACATGATAATCTCCTTATATATTATTATACTATACATTAATTATTATAAAAAGAAAAAATCTATTATATTTTTAATAGATTTTGTATCTTTTTTATAACTTTTTTCTCTATTCTTGATATATAACTTTGAGAAATATTTAGTTTATCTGCTACTTCTTTTTGAGTATATTCTTTTGTATTATAAAGACCATATCTCATTATCATTATTTCTTTATCTCTCGATGGTAATTTAGCTATTTCTTGCTCTAATAATTCTTTATCATTCATACTTTCATACTCCTTATCAACAATATCTATTTCCGTTCCTAAAATATCTTCCAAAGATAAAGCATTACCTTCATTATCATAATTAAGTGTATCTTCTAAAGATATTTCATTTTGAAGTCTCTTATTTTTTCTTAAAAACATTAATATTTCATTAGATATACATCTACTTGAATATGTTGCTAGTTTTATATTCTTATCAATTTTATATGTATTAATTCCTTTAATTAAACCAATAGTTCCTATACTTACTAAATCCTCTAAATCATATCCAGTTCCTTCAAACTTTTTTGCTAAGAATACTACTAACCTTAAATTATGTTCAATAAGTTTATTTCTAGCATCCATATCCCCTTCTTTAGTTTTTATTAAATACTTTAATTCTTCTTCCTTTGAAAGAGGTGGAAGTAATTGTTCTAAGTTTGATGCATAATAGCATTCATTGATACTTAATAACTTTAATATTTTTTTTAATAATTTAATCATTTATAATTTCCTTTCTTAGTTTATTATTTAATAAACAATCTACCCCATCTATTTTTATATCTTCATCTATAATACCTATTAAAACATCTTTAATTACTTTTTTATTTACTTCAATATATTTGGGTTTAATACATTTAATTAAAGTTGTATTATTTAATACTTTTACATTAACATAAATATAATTCTTATACTTTTCTTTATATTTATTTTTACTTATAATAATTACTGGTTTCAAAGATATTGGATCAACAACATTATTACCAGTATCTAAGTAACCAACCACCTTAATTTTATGATTATTATTATAGTTTATTATTACATCATAGTAATTATTATAATTATGCCTTAAATTATTTTGAATAATATAAAGTATTAGCATTAAAGGAATTAATATCATTATTACTATATAATTAACTCCTTTTATATGAAGAAAATATATAAATCCACCAAGTATAATTGATATCATATAAAAATAACTTAAATTAATTAATAAAAATTTTATATTTTTATACTTAAATGCAATTATATTCATTATTAAAGCAAGCATTATTTTACTAATTAACAATATAATATAATTAAAATTAAATACTAATAGAATAATTGATAATTCTCCAATTAAAGAAGATATAATAATTCTTATATTTTTTATATTTCTTTTTAATACAATTGATACTACTTTTAATATTAAAAAATCATATATAAAATTAAGTATTATTAATAAATCAACATATATAACCATAATATAATCACTTCTATATAATAAATTATTATTATTAAATATTTTGTCACTTTTTATATACATTACAAAATTAAAAAGAAAAAAAAGGTTAACCCCAAACCGAAAAATATGGCCAAGGCCTAACCTCATTAAATATAATATACAATAATTTTAAAAAACTTATGAGTTATTCATAAGTTTCTTTATTTATGCACATTCAATATAAGTATCTGATAAACATCTACATACACATAAGCAATCTAAATCCATTGTGAAGAAACTATTAGTTGTAACATAAGGATATACAGATGCAGTGTCTGGATTTGGTGCTAAAACTCTAAAAGTTGCTGTATTATCTTCAACTTTTTCTACTCTAAAAACTGTTGAACAAGTATCTGATGCTGCAGTACAAGCTGATGTATCATCTTTTGTAATAGGCATTGACCATGGTTGACCATTACCGCAGCAAGTATAAAGCATTACTGGACGAGTATTGCAAACGATGCAAGTAGGTCCTCCACCAAGCATAGGTCTATCACAAGTATCTAAGCATTTATCAGGACAAGCGTTTTGTTGAAGTGCAAGTATAACTCTTAATATTCCTGCTACTGAATTATCGTTTCTGTCTTTGCAGTTATTCATATATATTCACCCTTTCATATATTCCTATTAATAATTTATGATTAAGAGTCTTTTTTTGTAACCACTTTTATTTTTTTTAAAAGTATAGTATAATTAGTTAGGTGATTTTATATGGAAATGCAATTATGGCATTATATAGTTATTATTTTAGTTTTAGTTATAGTTTCATTAGTTATAATGAAATTAAAACAAAAGAATTTTAGTAGTGAAGTAAATAAGTTAATTCAATATCTTGGTGGAAAAGACAATATTGTAAATGCTGAAGTAAATATGTCAAGATTTAAAGTAATATTAAAAGATGTCTCTATTGTAAATAAAGATGGTATTACTTCTTTAGGAGCACAAGGTATCGTTGAAATAGATAATACTTTAAAGATTATATTTGGTAAGGATGCAAAACAACTTAAAAAATATATTGATGATATGATGTAGAAGATTATTCTTCTACTTTTTTATTTCTGTTATATATTTAATACTATTAGTTCCTATCCAACCATTATCAATTGTTAACACTTTATCTTTTAGTATCTCAATTATAGAATCTTCTAATGAATCACCATTGACAAGCTCAATTTTATATCTATGATTAAAGGAATATTTATCATTAGATAAGATTTCATCTAGATTAATACTAGGTTCCTCTCCAACTACTACCCTTTCTTGTGAATTATTTATTTCTTTATCAATAGTATTAGCAAATACTTTAGGTAAATCTTTCATAAAATCCCTCCAATATTATTTTATGTTTAAGTTTATTTATAATGACTTTTGCACATAATAATAATATGAAAAAGAAATATTTATTATTAATACCAATAGTTATATTATTTATAATAAGTATCATATATTTACCAAATAACTTAAAAATAAAACAAATTATTTGGTGTTTTTTAGGTTTATTAATTTGCTTTATAATAACTAAAATTAAATATAAAAAAATACTTAAATATAGTTTAATATATTATTTAATATCAATATTTTTATTAGTATTAGTATTAGTATTAAATAGATTTATCAATGGTTCAAGAGGTTGGATAAACTTTGGAATATTCTCTTTTCAGCCAAGTGAATTAATGAAGATATCTTTGATATTATTTACAATTAAATATTATAATAAATTAAATCTTTGGACATTAATAATAATCTATTTAATTCCAATGATATTAATATTTCTAGAGCCTGATACTGGCGCTATATTAATCGAAGGTATAATACTATTATATTTCTTATTTAAAAAACTAAATAAAAAACAAATAAAACATCTATTTATTTTTATATCTATATTATTATTAATAATAATAAGTTTATATTTATATGATAAAGACATATTAATAAAAATAGTTGGTCCATCTATTTTTTATAGATTAGATCGAATAAGTAAATTTTTAAATGATGATAGTATTCAAACAACAAATGCACTAATTTCAATTGCAACAGGCAAAACATTATATTTTCCAGAAATGTTTAATGATTTTTTCATTGCTTATATATTAAGTAAAAATATTATTTTAATTATTCCAATAATACTATCCACTATTAGTATCTTAGTGTTATTAAAAAGAAAAAATACAACTATTAGTCAAGTTGCATTTTATTTAATACTATTTCAATGTTATTGGAATTTAGCAATGAATTTAAAACTAGTACCAGTAATTGGAATTCCTTACTTATTTTTAAGTTATGGTGGTTCTCACATCATCACATCAATGATATTAATTGGACTTGTAATAAATGAAAAATTAAATATTAATAGTATGGATAATAATAAGGTCTAGGAACTGGTCCTGGTGTTACATACACAGGTCTTGGACGTGTAACTCCAACTACAGCAGAACCAGCTAAACCACCAAGTAAAAATGGAACAAAGAATCCTGCAAATCTATCATCATTTAGTTGATAATTAAAATACGGATTAACATTTCTATACATAAGAAAAACTCCTTTCATATTAATATATGAATAAGGAGTTTATTTTGTTTTATTTCTTTCTTCTAAGATTTGCAATAAATTGTTTAATTCCATCTACATTAAAGTAAATCTTATATCCCATTGCTCTAAGCACTAAATAAGCTAATACAGCAATTATTAATATAATAACAAGTATTGTTAATATTACATTGCCACCCTTACCTACTACTTTAACTTCAATAGTATAATCAGTAAATGAACCATCTTCAGCAGTTACTCTTATTTTTACTTTACTACCATTTGTAAGGTTTTCATTTCCTTCGATTGATAGTGTAGATTTTTCATCAGAAGGAACAGCATTAATATTTAATTCTTTTACTCCCTCTTTAATATTTATACTATATTCTGTTTTCTTAGCATCAAATTTAATCTTATAATTTTCAATATCTAAACTAGATAATAAACTATTGTTTGAGATAGGTAAATCTTCTTCTTTTCTTGTAACATAAATTGTATAAACATTAGTAACTTCCCCATCTTCAGATGTAACAGATACTGTTATTTCATTTAATTTATCTTCTTCAAGATTATCTCCACCTGCAACAATAGGATCTTTATCATTGCTATTTAATTTTTTTGCACGAACTGAAATATTAGTAACATCATTAGGTACAGATATATTATAGTCAAATGTATGAGAATCAAAATCTATTGTACCAGCACTTAACTCTAGTGATTCTAAAAGTGCTTTATCACTATTTGCTCCTCCATTTTCGATTCCACCGCTTGTTCCAATTGTTAAAGTATAAGTTCTAACATTACCAGATTGACTTTTAACTTTAATAGCAGCCCTAGTAAGACCAGAATCTAATTTTACAGTTCTTGGTCCATATCCCTCAACAAATGATGAACTAGCATCAGATAAAGCAGCAGATATTTCAACACTTTCAGTTCCATCAGCAACTTGAACAGTATAAGAATTAGTTAGTGGAGTAAAACTAGGTTGTAATTCTCCATTACTTACACTTAATGATGATAATGTATTAGTAGATGAACGACCATCTGATCTTTTAATTCTAATTGTATATGAATTTGTAGTATTGCCATCTTGAGTTTTTATTTGAATAGTATTTGTACCATAATTTAAAGCAACTTCTCTTGGTCCATAACCACTAATAAATGATGCACTACCACTTGCTAAAGTTGCACTAACAGTTACTGAACTTGCACTTGTTGTTGCTGAGTATGAATATGTACTTGATGAAAAGTTAGGCGATAAGCTTCCAGTTGATATAGAAAGTGATGATAACTTAGCATTTCCTGTTGATGAAGTACCAGATTTGCTAGATGAAGAAGCATTACCACTACTAGCTTTTATGCATTTATAATTATATTTTTTTGAACAATATCTATATGGTAATCCTGTATTAGATATATTTTTATTACCACAATCATTATAATAAATAGTAGAATAAGCTGCATCCATATTATAACCTACAGCACATGTTGCACCACTTGCAGTTGTTGTTGCTTTTTCAGTTCCGTTAGCATATCTTTCATAACATCTTTCATAAGAACCTGTATCTGTTTTACCTTCAGCAGTAGTATTTTTACAAGATCTAGTTACTGAAAAACTTTTTGGTGCACTATACTCATCTGAAGTATTTACAACCCAAACATTCCATTCACCATTTGGAACAGTTATATAAGTACTAGTACTAGAAGTATTAAAAGAAATAGCGTTATTTACTGTTTTACCAACAACAAATTTCTTTATTGTACCTCCATTTGCATTAGCAGTAACATAATATAAATCGTTTTCTACATATCTTACTTCAGCTACAGATGGTGCTGCTAAAACTTTATTTCCTAATAACATTACCACTAATAGTTGAATAGTAAATATTAATAATTTGATTTTCTTGTTCATTTTATTCTACTCCATTCTTATTTATATAATACCATTACTTACCATATTTATCAAGAAAAAAGATACAATTTTAATTGTATCAATTTAACTTATTTTGCTTTTTCTTCACTCTTTAATTTAGTTAAAGTATTTTCTAAAACTTCAATAGTTTTATCTTTTACTCCTTGCGCTGCTTTTTCTAAAACAGGAGTTCCTTTTTCTTTAGCATATTTAACTAAATCATTGCATTTTGCTTGAATTTTCTTTGCTTGTTCTTTAGCAATAGACATTACTTTTTCTTTATCTAATTCAGAAATTTCTTCTTTAATTTCTGCAATTTTATTTTCAATGTTATCTCTTACTTCATTCATGTCTACTTCTTTTGCTTTTTGTAATAATTCATCTATTTTTTTCTTTAATTCTGCTCTTGTTTCTTCACCAGAGTTAGGTGCAAATAAAACTCCTAAACCAGCTCCAACAGCAAGTCCTGCAATAAATTTTCCTAAACCTTTCTTAGCCATAATTATAAATCCTCCTCATCTAATTTAATTTTTTTAGATTTACGTCCAAATATTTTTGATATTGTTGAAACAATAGTATCAACAATTTTATTAGTAATATTATTTACTTTATCTGTTGCAAAATCAATAGCTTTAAATAGACCATTTAATGAATCTAATTTATCATTTACACTATCAGCAACATGGTTAAACTTATCAATTAAATCTGATAGTTTAATACCAATAATTATTGCAATTATCAAGAAAACTATTAATAATATATTAATTATAATTGGTAAATATACTTGTAAAAAATCAACAAACATTATTTTTCACCCTCTTCATCATTATACATTGAATCAATTAACTCAAATAAATCGTTATCTATATCTTCCTCTTCTTTTTTAACTTCATCAACTTCATTTTCTATTTCAGGAAGTGGTTTTGTATCTTCGATTTCTTCTTCTATATTTACTTCTTCTACTTTGGGAAGTGGCTTTGTATCTTCAATTTCTTCTTCTACAGTTGTTTCTTCAACTTTAGGAAGCGGTTTTGTATCTTCAATATTTATTTCTTCCACTTTATTTGATATAACAACATCATCATCAACTTGATCTTCAAAAGATGTTATTTTAATATCATCTAAATCATTAGTAATATTCTTTTCTAAAGATTCTAGTGTTCCAAATGCTTTCTTTCTAACTTGATCAACATCCATTACTTTAGGTAAAGTGCCTTCAGATGATGCTCTAGGAAGAATATCATCTTTAGTATAATTCTTATCTAGTATTCCATATACAGGTGATATTACTGGAGATGGAACAAATTTAGGTTGTTCTTTTTCTACTGGCTTTGTATATAGATTTCTTTCTAAATGTTCTCTTTTTCTTTCTTTTTCTTCACGAAGTTTTCTATCTCTTTCAAGTAATCTATTCTTATTAAATGCTGCAACACGATCAAATTCTTCTTCATCAAAGGATTGGAAAGGAGATTTTTCTTCCTTTTTTACAGGAATTTCTTCCTTAACTTCTTCTACTTTTTCTTCTTCAAATGGAATTGGATTAACCTTTTCTTCATAATTAAAGTTTTTAAATCTCGCAATTTCATCTTCAAATGTTGGTTTTTCTTCGTGAACTTCTGGAATTGGAGTTTCTTTAATTACTGGAATTTCTTCAGTTTCATCTTCCTCAGTAAATAAAATATTTTTAATCTTTCCAAACATACTCATAATAAACACCTCTTCTAATCAACTAAATCTGGATCCACAACTTCAGTTTCTTCATAAACATCAGCTTCTTGTACATCCAAGAAATTACTTTCTTTTTTCTTAGCTTGGAATATATTGAATGACTCTTCACTATATTCTAAAGCATTATCTCCTACAATACTTGCTAAGATATCATTGTTATAATTAATACTTGATAAAATAATGATTGCATTTGTAACTACTTCTTTCAAATCACATTCTTTTACCATTACCTCTATTTTAGCATAATTATACATGATTTCAACTAAATATTTTTTATTATCTTGTTTATTTATTTCTAAATAGCCAAATTTATCTTCATAACTAATAGGAATTGAATAATATGCATTATCATCAACAATATATTCTTTTAATGTTCTATTGTAATAAGATACAACATCTACATATAAATAATAATTATATTTAGATGATGTAAGTCTTTCATTAAAATCTTTAGTATCAACAGATGACATAGAACTTGGTAAATAATATTTATAACCACTTCTTGATACATTGTGAACATTATATTTACTTGTTACTACACTTGAAATAATGTCATTAAACTTTTCATTTTGAATATTAGAACATCCACATAGTAATAACATCATTACAATAAGTACTACAATTTTTTTCATCAGTAGCCTCCTTGTATATTATTTATTATACCAAATTTATTAGGAGTTTTAAATAACTATTTTATTTTTATTAAATAAATGTAAAGTAATAAATTTAAAAAAACACCTACTTTAGTATGTGTCTTTTTATAGCTTCTAAATATAAAATATTAATTCCCATATTTTTAAATTTAGTTTCATATTCAGTTTCTACATTATCTATATCTGTATTATGTAAATCTAATGATATATCATTTATTAAATATCCATAATTAGTTAAGGATATAATAGAACTTTCAAATAATCCTTTATTATCTGTTTTTAATTTAATTATTTTTTCATTCTTAAATAACTTATCATAAATATTTAAAAACAATTCACTAGTTAATCTTCTTTTAGCATTTCTTTTCTTTGGCCATGGATCAGAAAAGTTTAAATATATTAAATCTATTTCCTTATCAAATATATTATCTAAACTATCAGCATTAACATTTATTAATTTTAAATTATTAATATTTAATTCTTCAAGTTTTTTACAAGCTCTAGCTATAACATTAGTATGTAATTCTACTCCAATAAAATTAATATTAGGATATTTTAATGCCATATTAATAATGAAGTTGCCTTTACCCATACCAATTTCTAAATGAATTGGATTGGAATTATTAAACACTTTATTCCAATTACCTTTATAATCAATTGGATTCTTTATTAAATAACTAGAATTATTGACTAATTCTTCAGTATTTTTTAAATTTCTAATACGCATAATAATCACTTCTTTCATACTTTATCATATATTTATTATAGGAGGAATAACATGTTAAGAAATCGTAATTCTTTCTTTCAAGAAGCTTCGATGAGTACTCAATCATTTATGCCTAATATGATGCCATATCCTAATTATTATAATGGACCAGTAAATGCATCTCAAGCATCTCAAAGTTATTATTCAGGACCAATACCTAATCAAAATAATAACTTTGATGATTATGAAAGTAGAATAGCTAAACTTGAAAGGCAGATAAATAGACTTGATGCAAGAATATCAAAACTTGAAAATTCATCTAAATTAGAAAGTGTTGATATTTCATCAAATATGTATATGGTTTAAAAAACTTATCTTTTAAAGGTAAGTCTTTTTAATTTCTTTTTAAATTTATCAATTGTTTCCTCTCCAAAAACATCTTTAAATATATTCATTTTCCATGAAATAACGACATATATTATACCACCAATTAATCCATTAGATGCAATAAATAAAATACATGATAATTTATCTTCTAAATTAACTGGAATAATATATTTAAGTAATACAACTACAACAATCATTATTATTAATGGAACAAACATTTTTAATAAAGCATTAATTGTTTCTTTATAACTCATTTTATGTTCTTTTTTAATTCCACCTAATGCAATATTAGTTGATACTAAGAAACCAATAATTGTTGCAACTAAAGCACCTAAATATGGTTGTAAACCTAACTTATTAAATAATAACATCAATGGTACATCTAATAGTCCATTTATTAAGAAACCAGAAATAGATGCTATATATACTGTTTTAAACTTATTTAATCCTTGAATAATAGATGAAGAAATCATATATAAATTAAGTCCTACTGCAGTAAATATTGAAACACTTAAAATAGTTGCACCAATATCAGATTGACCATAAAAAACACTCCATATAGATGGTGCTAACATAGCTATTCCAATAGCCATTGGAAGTGAAATAAATAATATTATTTTTAAAGCACTATTTATCTTTTTATTAACAGTAGACCAATCTTTTAAAGTAAATGATTCAACTATGCTAGGTATTAAACTAACTGACATACCCATAGCAATAGATGTAACTATCATATTTAGTTTTCCAGCCCAAGTACTAATAGATGTTGCAATAAATTCAACAGTAATAGTATCAAACCCTAAACCTTCCATAGTTCTTAATACCAATAATAAGTCTATAAAACCATATAGTGATGATACAGCATTAATAATTATAAAAGGTACTGCATAAGAAATTAATTTCTTTCTTATTTCTTTATTTGTTACATTATCTTTTTTATTATCTTCAGTTAAACTTAGTTGTTCCTTGCTTTTCTTCATTTTTAATTTGATATATGTATATGATGCTAATCCACCAACAAAAGCACCTAGTAAAGCAATATCAACACCAATATCAGAACCTAAGTTTAATACTTTAATAGCTATATAACTACCTGCTAAAACTACTATTATTCTAATGATTTGTTCAATAATATTACCAACAGATGGAATATTAATTATATTATGTCCTTGTAAATATCCTTTAGTAACACTAAGATATGGTATAACAAGAATTGCAAGTGATACAAATCTTATTGCCGTTGTAACATTTTCAATTGTATTACCACCAGTTAGATTTCCAATAATAAGAATTGCTAATGGTTTAGCAAATATAAATAATGTTAAAAATACTGCAACACTAACAAATCTCATTATATTGATAGCAATATTATATGCTCTTTTTTTAGCATCCATCATTTTCAAAGTATGATATTCATTAGTTATTTTAGACATAGCTATTGGAAGTCCAATAGTAGATATATCTAAAAACATATTATAAATATTATAAGCATATGCATATAAAGCACTACCCTGTATTCCAACAATTGCATAAAAAGGAATAACATATAGCATTCCTAAAATCTTAATAAATATAATTGCAAATGTTGCAATAAACGTACCTTCAATAAACGAACTTCTTCTCATATTTAACCATCTACTTCTCATTGTACCACACCAATGCTGAAAAACAATATATTTGATCTTCACCAAACATAGAAGATGACACTGTGTACTTGATATCAATTATATCATATTTTTCATTATTTAAAAATTCATTTATATCAATTTCTAAGTCTTTTTCAGACTCCTCATCAAATATCTTTACATGCATACATTATTCACCAAAAATAATTTAGCATAATAAAAAAACAAATAATGTCATATTTTGAAATTATTTGTTTACTGCTCAATCCATACTGCATAAAACGTATTTATAATTGTTCCAAATGTAAAATGTGAAGTAAGCACTATATGATAGTCTTCTACATTTAAGGTTGCATATAAATGTTTTATTTCATTTGCTGTTGCTTGAGTAATAACATCCGTTCTAGGAGAATAATTAGTCTTTTGCGTTGACGATGTAACAAGTACATTTCCAGCGGTATTTGTGGAACTTATACAATGAAGTGTTGCGTCTGTGTAAGTACTTGCATCTATAGTACCAAATGCACTAGTCTGATTCCCTCCAACAGTCATAGTTATATTATTTGTGTTAAAATTAGGTGCTACAAAACTATAAGAACCATGAGTAACCCATCCTTTTGCAGTAGTTGCAGCTTGCATTCGTTCATTGATATAACCATACCAATATAATATATCACCATCAGGCATTAAATATATTATTTCTGAATCTTCAACTATTTCAATTGTTTTACTGTAGTTTTCAGTTAAATTATCAGGATTTTTAGCAATACTAGAATAAATTGTATAATCATTTAATTCCAAAGTAACATTTTCTAGTTTTCCTGTTGAATCAGTAGTACCTATAACATTCTTTTCATTGTTAGAATCATAATAATACACTTCATCTTCTGCAGCACTATATAATGTTACTGTTATTTCAGTCATCTTTTCAAACTCTAAATTACACTTCACTTTTCCCACCATATTTATTAATTTGAAAGACCATTCTTTTCTATCCCATACAGCATCAGCATTAGTACATTCATAGCTTTTCAATTTATATCCTGTTCCTTTTGCAGGTGGAGTACTCTGTGATACTCCATCTACTAAATATGATAATGTAATATCTCCACTTCCACCATATTTAACTTTTCCATTTATTAATGTATATTCTTCACTGTTTTGTTCAAACTTAGCAAATGTAAAATACATTATACCTACTAATAATATAAAG
>CACZPQ010000094.1 GCA_902783185.1 uncultured Erysipelotrichaceae bacterium | reverse complement strand
TTAAATTTATAGTCATCTTATGATAATAATAATTATTACCATCTCTCCATACAAAATAATAATTACCTGTAGCAGCCATAACTCTAGTCATTGGAACTATGCAAATAACTGCTAATACAATAACAAAAGCACTTATCAATAAAGTTTTAATTTTTTTCATTTCATTCCTCTTTTCTATTACAATTATAGCATAGTAATAAACTTAATAGCAATATTTTTTTAACAATACATATAAAAACGTGTTATAATAAATGAACAAATAAAAAGGAAGGAAATATTATGAAAGAAAAAAAGAAATTAAAATTAAATAAAAAGAAGATATTTATTATAATAATTACTATTATTCTTATATGTACTTTAATATATTCTTTAATAAATATATTTGGATGGTTTAAAGATAATCAACAAATAAATGATGAAATAGTAAATATTGAAGAAAATGTTAATGTTCAAGAAGTTGAGGATACTCCTGACACAAAAATAATTGAAAATAAAGTTAAAAAAGATGATTTGTATTGGAAATATATTAAAATGAATTTAATTAATGTGGATTTTAAAGAATTAAAAAATACTAATTCTGATACAGTTGGATGGATTCAAGTAAATGGAACTAATATTAATTATCCATTTGTTCAAACAGATAATAATGATTATTATTTAGAACATTCTTTTTATAAGAAAAATAATCATGCTGGATGGGTATTTTTAGATTATCGTAATAATATTAATAAATTAGATAAAAATACTGTTATTTATGCGCATAGTCGTGTAAATGGAACAATGTTTGGTTCTTTAAAAAACATATTAAAAAGTGGATGGTTAAATAATACAAATAATTATGTTATAAAACTATCTACTGAAAAAGAAAATACATTGTGGCAAGTATTTAGTGTATATTCTATTCCAACAACAAATGATTATATACAAGTTAAATTTAATAACGATAAAGCTTTTGAAGAATTTGCTAATATGTTAATTTCAAGAAGTCAACATAACTTTAATACTAATATTACTAAAGATGATAACATTTTAACATTATCTACATGTTATAGTGATACTGATAAATTAGTATTACATGCTAAATTAATAAAAAAAGAAGTGAGAAAGTAAACCATATAATTTAAATATGGTTTTTTTATTATTTTATAGTATAATTATTATAGGTGAACTATATGATAAATGAAAAAGTATTTAGAGAATATGATATTCGTGGTGTATATCCAAGTGAAATAAATGAAGAACTAGCATATAGAGTTGGTCAAAGTTATGCTACTATGTTACAACAAAATTATAAAATGAAAACATGTGTTGTTGGTATGGATAATCGCTTATCATCTCCTACACTACACGATAATTTAATTAGAGGCATAACTGATACCGGAATGAATGTTATTGATTTAGGTTTATGTACAACTCCAATGTATTTTTATGGATGTATTTATACCCATTCATTTGGAATGATGGTAACTGCATCACATAATCCAAAAGATGATAATGGCTTTAAATTTTGCTTTGATGCTCTAGGTAATGCTAGAGGTAAACAAGTTTATGATTTTAGAGACTTTACTTTAAAAGGTGATTTTATATCAAGTAAAATAAAAGGTGATGTAGATAAATTAGATATATTTCCATATTATAAAAGTTTAATTAGAGAAAACATATCAATGGGTGATAAAAAATTAAAAGTAGTTGTAGATCCAGGAAATGGAACAACAGCCCTATTTGCAAAAGAAATATATTCAATGTTTAATAATTTAGATTTAATAATGATTAATGATAAATCTGATCCAAGATTTCCAAATCATCATCCAGATCCTGCAGTACCTGAAAATTTAAAACAACTACAGGATAAGGTATTAGAAACCAATGCTGATATTGGTATTGCATTCGATGGAGACGGAGATAGAGTTGGCTTTGTATCAGAGACTGGTGAAATAATACCAATAGATAAATTTATGGTTATAGTTTTGAGATATTTATTTCCAAAAATTGAAGATAAAAGAACATTATGCGACGTAAAATGTTCAAAGATAGTTGAAGAAGAAGCAAAAAAATTAAATGGTAAAGCCATACTATGTAGAACCGGTGCATCTTATACTAGATGTGAAATTAATAGAAATGATATATTATTTGGTGGTGAATTTTCTGGTCATTATGTATTTAATGATAAATGGCCAGGATTTGATTCAGGTTTATATGTAGGACTTAGAATGTTAGAAATCTTATCTAACACAAAAAAAACTATAACAGAGTTATTAGATGGTATTACAAATTATTATAATACACCTGAAATAAAGATTCCTGTTACTGATGAAAATAAATTTGATATTGTTGAAAAAGTAAAAGAATATTGTCATGAAAAAAACTACAACACAATTGAATTAGATGGTGTTAGAGTTGATTTTGAAGATGGATGGGCTTTAGTTAGAGCATCCAATACAGGTCCTAATCTAACAATTAGATTTGAATTTACAACACAAGATAGATTAAGTATAGTAAAACAAGAATTTGAAGATTTAATAAATAAAATAAGCAAAGAATAATTATAATTATCTTTGCTTTTTTTTCTCATCAAATATATCTAAATATTCATCAATAGCATCAAATAAAACATTATAAATATCAGCATCTATATGTATATTATACTTTTCTAATTCTTCAAATATATTTAATCGTTGGTTTTCAGGCAATGAATAATCATTGGCTAATCTTATTACATTTTTCATTGAGTTTGTTTTTCGAACATAAAAAGCTAAAAACATAGCCATTTGGTAAAAATGATTAGAACATATTTTATCATCTTTTTGTATAAATTTTAATAATTCTTTACATTCATTTTCGTAATTCTTTTTAGTATATTCAAAAATATATTTATTAAATAATTTATAACTATTCTTATCTAAATTACCAAATCTACTATAAATAAATATTGGAACTTCTGTAGAACATAATTCTTTACTTCTCTCAAAATTAGATAATAATCTTTGATTATAAGATATTTCATTTAAATTAGGTTTATATTTCTTATAAATATATTCATTAGCATATAATTCAAAATATATAGATATAAATTCTGTTACAACACTATTTTTAAATCCAAAACCAGTTCCTGATACATAATGCATAAATTCATGTATTAATAACTCTACATCAGTATAATTATAATATCTTCCAATGTTAATGTTTTTTTCCCAAATATTTCCTTTTCTTACGTGTTCTACATATGAAGTAGTATATTTATCTTCATATATAAAATTTAATCTACCATTATCTAATAAGGAATCAAATTCTTTTAAATAATCAGTATTTATAGATTCAATTATTTCTCTAGCAATACTTATAATATCACTAAATTCTAAATTATTATCCCTTGTATTACAATTATATGTGTTACTTTCAGAAAAGTACCTTTTTTTAATATAATCATAGTATTTATCATTCAACAACAAAAAATTGTAATAATATTTTTCTATATCATTACTTTTAAATATGTAAAGTGCTAACTCATTAAGATAATTATTAATAAAATTAAATTCTTCCCTTTTCATAAGTTGTTATTCTAACACAATAAAAAAGAACTTACAAGTTCTTCTTTATTAGACAAGTTAGTGCTCGCCTAACCAACCCTTTATAACAATTAGATTATAGAATCTAATGCTAACAAAATCATGTCATCTAGTGATTTTTCTCTATCCTCAATTGATAGAACTACATCACTAAATTTTGAATCAACAGCAGTTACAATTGCTGTAGCTTCCCTTTTAAATACTTTAGCAACATGTAAAAGAGCATATGCTTCCATTTCCTCAGCTATTGGTTTAACATTTTTAGGTATTTTTTTAAGTACCCTATCCATATCAATATATGGTCCAAATTGATCACATGTAAGAATAGTTCCTACATTTAGTTTCTTACCTTGTTTCTTAGCATTTTCAATTATTTTTTTATTTAATTTTTTAGATGGTAATTCTAAATGTGTTTCAGTTCCATCATAAATATATGCAAAATTAGATAAACTATAAACATCATTAGCTAAGATTAACTCTGGAACTTCAATATCTGGGGTTACTACACCACAGGTTCCAATTCTTATTACTTTTTGAACATTAAAATAATAAAATAATTCAAAAGAATATATACTCATAGATGGCATACCCATACCACTACCCATAATTGTTACTTTTTTACCTTTATATGTTCCTGTATAACCAAACATGTTTCTTACACTTGTTACAAGTTTAGCATTCTTTAAAAACTTTTCTGCAATATATTTAGCACGAAGTGGATCACCAGGCATTAAAACACTTGGAGCTATTTCTTCTTTTTTACATTTGATATGTATTGGATATTCTTGTGGTTTCATATCTATTCTCCTTTACAATAACATTGTATCATAAAACGTTAATAGATATGTAAATAAAATGTTATGTTTACATCATATATTTACACAAATAAAAGGTTCAGTCACAAAGTTTGTGGGATTTAGTTTCTAGACATATCAAATAACTTTAAGAAAAAATACTGGTCATCTGGGTA
>CACZPQ010000093.1 GCA_902783185.1 uncultured Erysipelotrichaceae bacterium | reverse complement strand
GCTGTTGAACAAGTTATTTATGAAAATTTAAAATTTTATTTAGAAGAGAATCAAACAATTGCTAAAGCAATTTTAGAAAAAGCTGATAAGTCACGTCTTGCAAGAGAGGCAGCAAGAAAAGCAAGAGAAAGTGTAAGAAAAGGTGATAAAGGCAAGAATAATAGAGAAAGAGTAATCTCAGAAAAACTAGCTAAAGCTACTTCAAAAGATTATGCTAAAAATGAATTATTCTTAGTCGAGGGAGATAGTGCCGGTGGTTCTGCTAAGAGTTATAGAGACAGAGAACATCAAGCAATTCTTCCTTTAAGAGGTAAAGTTCTTAATACTGAAAAAGCAAGTGCTAATGATATTGAAAATAATGCTGAGTTAAGACTTATTGAATATGCTATTGGTGCTGGACTTGGTCAAGATTTTGATTATCGTGAGTCAAATTATGGAAAAGTAATTATTATGACAGATGCCGATGTTGATGGAAGTCATATTCAAATTTTATTAATAACATTCTTTTACAAATTTATGAGACCATTAATTGAACAAGGAATGCTTTATATAGCAACACCTCCTTTATATTCAATTGAAACAGGCTCTAAAGGTGAAAAAGAATATATTGCAACTGACGAAGAATTAGAAGAACGTAAAAAAACATTAAAAGGTAATTATAAATTACAAAGATTTAAAGGTTTAGGTGAGATGAATGCTGATGAACTTTATGATACAACTATGTCACCTAAAAATAGAAGATTAATTCGTGTTACATTAGATGATGCAACTTTAGCAGAAAAAAGAATTCATACGTTGATGGGTGATGAAGTTGCTCCAAGAAAAGCATGGATTAATGAAAATGTTGATTTCACATTAGAAGATGACTTTAGGAAGTGATATTATGGCAAAGAAAAAAGATACTGAAGTAATTATTGAAAAGATAAATGAGTTTTCTTTGGATTATATGATGGAACTTGGCTTTGGAAGATATTCAAAAGAAATTATTCAAGAAAGAGCCCTACCTGATGTTAGAGATGGATTAAAACCAGTTCAAAGAAGAATATTATTTGCAATGAAAAAAAGTGGTTACACATATGATAAACCATATAGAAAATCAGCTAAAGCTGTTGGTGAAATTATGGGTAATTACCATCCACACGGAGATTCATCTATTTATGATGCATTAATTAGAATGTCTCAACCATGGAAAATGAGAGAAGTATTCATTGATATCCACGGTAATAATGGTTCAATTGATGGTGATGGACCTGCAGCAATGCGTTATACAGAAGCTCGTCTTTCTAAAATTGCTGAGGTAATGCTTGAATCTATTAATAAAAATACAGTTGAAATGACTTATAATTTTGATGATACTGAACTTGAACCAACTGTTCTTCCAGCAAGATTTCCAAATTTATTAGTAAATGGTTCTACTGGAATAAGTGCTGGTTATGCAACAGACATTCCAACACATAATTTAGGTGAAGTAATAGATGCAACAGTAAAACGTATTGAAAGTCCAAATTGTCGTCTTGAAACAATTATGGATATAGTACCTGGACCAGATTTTCCAACAGGAGGTATAATCGAAGGAAAAGAAGAATTAATTAAAGCTTATACTACTGGAAAAGGAAAAGTGGTTTTAAAAGCTGACTGTGAAATAGTTCAGGAAAAGGGTAAAAATCAAATTATTGTTAAATCTATACCATATGATTTAGTTAAAGAACAATTAATTAAAAAAATAATTGATATAAAATTAGATAAAAAAGTTGATGGTATCAATGATGTTATTGATGAATCAGACTTTGAAAATATGGCTAGAATTATTATTGATTTAAAAAAAGATGCTGATGCTAATTTAATATTAAATTATTTATATAAAAATACTGATTTACAAGTTAATTATAATTTTAATATGGTTGCTATTGTAAATCGTAGACCAAAGTATGTAGGAATATTAGATATTTTAGATGCATTTATTGAACATCAAAAAGATGTTGTTACAAGAAGAACTAAATTTGATTTAGAAAATGCTAAAAATAGATTACATATTTTAGAGGGTTTAGTTAAAGCAATATCTATTTTAGATGAAGTTATTAAAGTTATTAGAGCATCAAAAAATAAAGCAGATGCAATTGATAATTTAGTAAAAGAGTTTAAATTTAGTGAATTACAAGCAAAAGCAATTGTTGAATTACAATTATATAGATTAACTAATACAGATATTAAAGATCTTGAAGAAGAAATGGAAAAATTAAAACAAAACATTGCTATTTGGGAACAAATATTAAGTAATGAAAATGCTTTAAAACATGTAATGATTCAAGAATTAAAATTAATTAAAAAGGAATATGCAAATCCAAGAAGAACAATTATTAAAGATGAAGTAACTGAAATTAAACTTGATATGAAAGCAATGATAAAAGAAGAAGAAGCAGTTGTTTTAGTTACTAATGAAGGATATATTAAGAGAGTTTCAAAAAGAGTATATGAATCAAATAATAATGAAGATCCAACATTAAAACCAGGAGATTATATTACAAATATGTTTAATGTATCTACATTAGATAATATATTAATATTTACTAACTTAGGTAATTATTTATTTGTACCAGTTCATATTTTAAGCGAAACTAAATGGAAAGAACTTGGTAAACATGTTAATAATATAATTGGTGGTATATCAAGTGAAGAAAAAGTAATATCTTCAATAGTACTTGATAATCCAGATAATGAAATAACATTATTTACAAAGAATGGTTTAGTAAAAAGAACATTATTAAAAGACTTTATTGTATCTAGATATTCAAAAGCAATGACTGCATTTAAATTAAAGGGTAATGATGAATTAGTTAGTGTTCAAAGATCTAATGACAAATCATTATTTATTACTGAATCAGGTAAATATTTAAATATTAATAGTGATGAAATAAGTGTAGTTGGAGTTAAGGCATCTGGTGTTAAAGGTATTAGTATAACTGATGATAAGTTAGTTGCTGGTATTACTTATGATAGTAATGATGAATATATAACTGTAGTTACAAATAAAAAGACTGCTAAACGAATTAAAATTAGTGATTTAGAACTTCATACTAGAGCTAAGAAGGGTTCTAATATAATGAAGAAGGTTAAATCTAATGACTATAAAGTTATAAAGGCATTTAAATTAAATTCTAAAGATAATGTAACATTAGTAAACAATGAAGATTTAGAAATAATTAAAAGTAGTGATATAGCTATTATGGATTTATTATCAACTGGATCAACAATATCTAAGAAAAATATATTAGATTCCTTTACAACAGTAGAATTAGAAAACTATACTTCAAAAAATAAGAAAGAAGTAAAAGAAGAAATAAAACAAGAAGAAATACAAGAAGATTCTACTATAGTTGAAAAACAAGAAATAGTTGAAGAAAAAAAAGAATATAAAGAACCTGTTCAAACTAGTTTAGATGATTTCTATCAAGATTTTAAACTATAATAAAAACACCTACTATAACATAATATATAGTAGGTGATTTTTTATGAAAAAAGAAGCATTTAAGGAGTTTGCAAAACTACATCCTGAGTTAATTACATATTTAAAAAACAATCCTAGTATGAACTGGCAAAAACTATATGAAATATATGATATATACGGTGAAGATGATAGTGTTTGGAATAACTATTTTTCAAATACATCTAGTAATACTAATATTACAGATATGTTTAAAAATATTGATACAAAAAAAGTTCAAGAGCATATAGGAACTGCTCAAAAAGCACTTAATTTAATTCAAGAGTTAACAACAAAAGGTGGAGAAACAATTGAAGGCATTAAAGGACCATCACTACCAAGACCAATCACTAAATTCTTTGGAGATTAATTATGACTATAGCAACTCAAATGAAAATACTAAATACAAGTAAACATTATCAATATCTAAAAGATAACTCCACTTGGATAAAAGAGCTAAATAGACATGATAATAATATAGATAAATTTTTAGAGTTTACTAAGGATAAATACAATCTTAGAATGTCAGATAAAATATCAGATTTTGTTGATAATATAGATATGATTCAAAAAGTATTAAGTGTATTAAAATAAGGTAAATGATATTGACTATTAAAGGCAGAATGTTATATAATTTTTATGTAGAAAATAGGTGGTAATATGAAAAAATCAAAGGGATTTACAATAATTGAAATACTAGCTGTTGTTGCAGTAATTGCAGTATTAATTTTAATTGCAATTCCTATAGTTAGTAAAATCTTAGATAGTTCGACAAAAACATCATTTAAAAATGAAGTTACAGGTTTTGTAAGTGATTTTGACAAAGCATTTAATGATAAAAAAGTAAATGAAAGTATTGCAAGTGAAGATAGTTGTAATAAATCAAGTATCTATAGTTTAAGTACAAATGATGCTAAATACACATATTTATGTATGACTTTAAATGATTTAAAAAATGAAGGTTATATTAAGAATAATCTTAATAATAATTACGGTGGTTATATTCAAATGTGGATTCCAGAGGAAGGTGGAGAAACAATTACTTTCATTAATGTAACAAATGGCAATTATTATATTCAAGGAAGATTAAATGATATTTCAAAAGTAAATTATAATGCCTCAAAAAAAGCATATGAAGGCAAAGAAATACAAAAACCAATTCAAAGTACTTTATGTCCAGAAGACTGTGGAGCTATTCCAGGATCTAATATAATAAATAAGTAGTAATTATAAGCACTAATTAGTGCTTTTTTATTTTCTTTATATTTTTTAATATTTATGATAAAATTATTATATTAGTAAAGGTGGTGTAATAATGAATAATAATCCTCAAAATAATAATGGTAAGAACACCACAAATACTGAATTGGAATTAAAAATTCTCAGACAAAGAATGAATAAGAAAAATAATAATGAATCTAATGTTAAGCAACCAAGAAGATATAATCCAATAAATTCAGGTATGAATGATAATGAAACGATTAATAGTAATAATAATAATCAACTATCAAACAATAATCCATTAGATAATAAAAATAAAGATAGTTTTAATAATAAAAATAATAAGGATTTTAAAGATAAAGATAATCTTAATAACGAATCATTAAATAATCAAGATAATATAGTTGATAATGTAGAACAACCTAATGAAAAGGGTTTAAATAATGAACAAAGTAATGACTTAGCTAATAATCAAATGCCTGTTCAAAATAATAATATTTCTCCTAGAAGAAATAGTTTTAATGATGCTCAAAATAATCAAGTAAAAGATCCAACACAAAGAAAATTGGATAGACTTAATAATCAAAAAAGACAACAAGATAATAAACAATCAGATAATAAACCACAAGAGAATAATAATCCACAGGATAATAATAAACCAACTAATCCAAATGATAATAAACCAAAAACAAAGGGTAGTGCTCCAACTTCAAGTAAGAGTAATGGAACTTCATCAAGTATTGCTAATGGTTTAAATAAAGCAAATCAAATAAAAAATGCAATTGGCAATTCTTTAGAAGAAAATGAAAGCGTGGGACAAGCTGCAAAAGAAGTAGCAAAGGAACAAGCAAAACAAATTGTAAAGAAAAAAGTAAGAGAAAAAATAATGGAATTTATTGTTAGTACTATTCTTCCAATACTTCCATATATTGCAATAGTGTTATTAATTATATTTTTTATACTCTTAATAATATTTGCTATTATGGGTGTTTTTGGTGATGAAGATAATGTTGTTGATACAATTAAACTAAATTATTGTGAATATGTTAATTTAAAATGGGGAGAAGAAATAGATCAAAACAAAACAATAACAGCTAATGAATATATAAAGTACAAAATTAATACATCTGAATTTAGTAAAATTGATGATGAAGGAACTTTAAAAGCATTAATTATTGTGTATCGTACTAATCTTTATGCAAATTCAGATAATTTAGATAGTAATGTATGTTATTTTGAAGTTGAAGATGCATACGAAGAAATAACAAATGATGTATTAGATGAGGTTATTGAAGATACAGATAATAAAGTATATAGTACATCTAAAACAGTATTATCAGAGATTCAAGTAGATGAACATTTCACTTACAGAAGTGTAGAAAATGACTATTATAGATTATTTCAAGATAAATATTCATATGATAAAAGTTGGGTTGATAGTAATATTGGCTCTGAAAATATAAGTGGTGATACTAGTGAAATAGATAGATATTCTTTCTCTCCATTTGCTGCATGGTATTTATCAGTAAATAATCATTATGATTTTCTATCATTAATATTTCATTTTGTAACTCCAGGTTCACACAAAGGAAATATTTATAAGGTAGTTAAATTATTTGCTGGAGATGATGAATATAGTGAGTATTCTAATGCATGTAGTGATATTTCTTTAACATCTACACCATTAGAAAGACAAGAATTTATTGATAGTGTTAATAATAGTGGATCAGTAACATCAATCTTTAAAACAAATGCGGGTAAAATATATGATATTTCGACTAATAATAATTTTAATCCTGAAATGGTTGTTATTAGAGCAATTGCCGAAGGTTTTTCACCAGGTGGCTCATCAAATAATTTCTGGGGTATTGGATGTACAAATACTGGTGGTAGAAAAGCGTGTTCATCTTATTCATCTTTTGATCAAGGAGTATTAGGATATATAAATACAGTTAAAAAGATTAATTCTGTTTCATTATTTCAAATGCAATATAAATATACTTATATTGGTGCCTACTGGTATAATCCTGGAAGTTCTTCAAAGGGTGGATGTTATTATTTCCCTTATTTAAAAAAATATTTAAGCGAATCAAGAGCAGGTGAAGTTGAAAATGCTTGTGCTTCTGGGGCAACATGTGATGGTGCATCCTGTCTTAAAACTACTGATGAAGATCAAAGTGCCTATACAAGATATCAAATAGAAAGTATGCTTCAAAAAAGAGCAAATGTGTTTGGTATTTCTGCTGATGATTGTAGTGAAGAAGATGGGGAACATGAAGATGTACCTGCATCAAGTTTAGGTGAAGCGGTTGTTAAGTATGCTATTAAAACATTTGATAGTTGGCAATATAGTCAACCAAATCGTCATCAAGATGGATATGTAGATTGTTCATCACTTGTATCTCGTGCATATAGACATTTTAATGTTAGAGTCTATGATTCATCTGATACTACAGGTGAGATATATAGATGGTGTGAAAAAAATGGTAAAACAATTTCAGGTAGTAGTTTAGCTGCAGGTGATTTAATATTTTATAACTCAGGTGGTCATAGCAATTCAAATAATTATAAGGGTATAGGACATGTAGAAATATATATGGGTAACAATCAAAGATTTGGTGCTCATAGTCACTATAAAGATCATCCAGAAAACGATGTAAGTATTAAATCTTATACAGGTGGTGGAAACTTATTCTGCCGTCCTGTATCAAAATAGAAAGGGTATTTTATGAAAAAATTTAAGGGTCTAATTATTCTATTAATTATTTTAGGTATTTATGGTTTAGTTTTATTCTTTACATTTGGTAATAAAGATAATAATTCAAGTGGTAACACAAATAATAATACTGTAAATAATAAAACTGATAATAAAACTGAATATTTAGTTATTGGAAATACTTCTAATTTGAAATATAATAATGGAGTATTTACAAAATCTGGTAAATATGAAATTGAAAGATTAGATAGTTTAAAAGTATATGTTAATAATAAATACTATGGTGATTATAAATTAAAAAGTGGTGAAAACTGGAATCTATTTGATAACAAGGATGAATTTGTTAATTATAATGGCAGTTTAATAGCTTTTTCCAATACTTTTAATGTTAAAGTAAGAAGTAATTATAAAGTAAGAGAAATAAATGAAAAAGATAAAGTGTTTTTAATCAATGATTATAATATTAGTTCTTTTTCTAATTTAACTACAAATGAAGTAATTGATATTGATTTAGATAATAATGGTGTAAATGATGAAATAATATGTATATCGTCATTAGATGATTCCATTGATGTTAAAAATTATTTTAGTTTAGTTATAATTGTACTTAATGAAGAAAGAATCACTTTAATTGAAGAAAAAGAAGATAAAGCAATACATATTTATTCAGTATATGGAGTCCTTAATATAGATAATAATGATCATGATAGCATTATATTAACTCAGACTGAGGGGTATATTAGTGAGAAACCAATAGTGTCAAATTTAATATATAATTATAAAAATGATAAATATATGATAGATTAAAAAGAATAATTGTAGTATAATAATAAATGATTAGGTGGTAAAAATGAAATTTAGAGTATCAAAAGATGATTTGATAATATTTATTATATTTTGTATATTACTTTTATATTTATGTGCAATAGGAGTAATGAACTTTGTAACCTTTGGTGCTGAAGGAAGATTCTGGGGATTAAATCCATTTCCAGCTTTTGGCAAGGATTACATAATTATTACATTTGTACTATTTTTTGCTGCATTAATCATGATTTTTACTAGTGTTTCTTCATATATATTTACAAGAGAAAAAGGTCCAGGTATTGGTTTAAAAATAGGTGATAAAGAAGAAAAAGGATATAATAGATGGGCTAAAGATAAAGAAATAAAGGAAGATATAAATGTTGTTAAAATTGATCCAACACTTCCAAGTTTGGATGCTGCAGGTATTGTTTTAACAAAAGATGATAAAAACTTCTGGGTTGATAATGGAGAATATCATACACTTGTTATTGGTTCTTCTGGTTCAGGTAAAACTAGGGGTGTAGTTAAGCCACTTGTTAATATCTTATCTAAACATGGTGAATCAATGATTTTAACTGATCCTAAGGGAGAAATCTATGCTAGTTCTGCAGAGAGATTAAAAGATTTAGGATATAATGTTATAGTTTTAAACTTTAGAGAACCAACAAAAGGTAGTGCATGGAATCCACTTACACTTCCTTATCAATACTATAAAGAAGGAAATAAAGATAAAGCAACAGAACTTTTAGATGATGTATCCTTAAGTATTTTATATGATCCTAATAATAAAAATGATCCATTCTGGGAACAATCTGCATCAAGTTACTTTTCAGGTCTTGCATTAGGATTATTTGAAAATGCAAAAGAAGAAGAAGTTAACTTAAACTCTATTAATGCAATGACAACAGATGGAGACCAAAGATTTGGTACAACTAAATATATAAATGAATATTTTAATATTTTAGGTAAGAATTCAAATGCATATATATTTGCATCAGGTACAATTGAAGCACCAAACGAAACACAAGGTGGTATTCTTTCAACATTTAGACAAAAGATAAGAGTATTTACATCTCGTGATAGTTTATCTGAAATGTTAGGTCATAGTGATTTTGATCTTCGTGATATTGGTAAAGGTAAAACAGCAATATTTATTGTAATTCATGATGAAAAAACAACATACCATTCACTTGCCACAATATTTATTAAACAATGTTATGAAACATTAATAGATGTAGCACAAAAAAATGGTGGAAAATTACCATTTAGAACTAATTTTATTTTAGATGAATTTGCTAATATGCCACCACTTAAAGATGTAGATGCAATGGTAACTGCAGCCAGATCAAGATTAATGCGTTTCACATTTATTATTCAAAACTTTGCCCAATTAAATGATGTTTATGGAAAAGAAGTTGCTGAGGTAATCAGAGGAAACTGTGGTAATACAATATATTTAATTTCATCTGAACTTGCGGCACTAGAAGAAATATCTAAAATGTGTGGTGAGTTAAAAAGTAAAAAAGATGATAAAACAGATTCAAGACCACTTGTTACGGTTACTGACTTACAACATATGAAATTTGGTGAAGGTATTTTAATGCGTTTAAGACAACATCCATTAAAAATTAAATTACCTTGGAATGATAAAATAGATTGGGGATATGAAGTAGTTGAGGCTGATTATCCATCAAGAAATTTAAAACCAATTCAAATTTTTGATATAAGAGAATTTGTAAAAGAAAAGAAAAAAGAGCAAGCTAAGGATGGTATGGGTGATAATCCAATGGGGTTTGGACCAATGGGTATGAATCCATTTATGAATTTTAATCCTAATCCTAGGCCAGTACCACCACAAGGTGGACTACCAAGTCTTTCTGATATTGATATTGATCAAATGATGAGAGATATTGATAAAAAAATTGCTGAACTTGATGCAGAAGAAGCAAGAAAAAAATCAGCAAGCAAGACTAATACTGTTAAAGAAGAAATTAAAAGTCCAATTAATGATAAATCAGATGATGATATCATAGATATTGATTTTGATCTTCCAAGTATTAATAGTTTAAAAACTAAACAAAATGTAGTTGAAGAAGATAAAAATGAGGAACGTGAAGTATTACAAGACGTACCAAAACCTAAAATTAATATTGATGCTGATAGTATAGTTGTTGATAACAATTTAATATCAGATGATGAATTCTTTGATGATTTCTTTGATGATGAAGATTGATTATAATCAATCTTTTTTATTGTTTAAGTATATTTCATTTCTTTACTTATTATTTTAAAATTGTTATAATTATAAATGAAAGTAGGGTAATATTTATGGATGCAGTATATATTCATATTCCTTTTTGTAAAAAAATTTGCACATATTGTGATTTTTGTAAAATTTATCTAAATGATAAGTTTGTATTACCTTATTTAAATTCATTAGCTAATGAAATAAAAGATAAATATCAAGGTGAAGAAATAAAAACTATTTATATTGGTGGTGGAACTCCTTCATCATTATCTATAAAGGATATTAAATATTTACTAGATTTAACAAAAATATTTAATATCAATAATTTAGTTGAATTTACATTTGAATGTAACTTAAATGATATTAATGAAGAATTATTAGATTTATTAAGAAGTTATAATGTAAATAGATTAAGTATAGGTATAGAATCTTTTAATGAAAAAAAATTATCATTTATGAATAGGTATCATACCTTTGATGAAGCTAAGGAAAAGATTAACTTATGTCGTAAATATGGTTTTGATAATATTAATATTGATTTAATATACGGAATACCAAAAGAAACAATTGGAGTATTAAAAAAAGATTTAAAACAAGTATTAGAATTAAAACCAGAACATATTAGTACTTACTCACTTATTATTGAGGATAATACTGTAATTGGTATTAGTAAAATGGCACCAATTGATGAAGAATTGGATGAAGAAATGTATAATCAAATATGTAAAATATTAAAAAAGAAGGATTATATTCATTATGAGGTAAGCAATTTTGCTAAAAAGGGATACGCATCAAAACATAATATTAATTATTGGTTAAATAATAACTATTATGGTTTTGGGCTTGGTGCTCATGGTTATATTGGAAATATTAGATATGAAAATACAAAAAGTATTACCAAATATATAAATGGTGATTATGTATTAGATCAAACATTATTATCTAAAGAAGAAGATATGAATAATATGATTATGTTAGGATTTAGATTATTAAATGGTATTAATTTAAAATACTTTTATGAAAGATATAATGTTAATTTACAAGAACAATACGATATTCAAAAACTATTAGATGAAAAGAAATTATTATATAAAGATGGTTATTTAATGATTAATCCTAAATATATTTATGTAATGAATGAAATATTAATTCAATTAATATAAAAATGTAGTTTGAAATAAGAATATTTCCTTTATTTATTTATAATAATTACATAAAAATGATAATGAAATATATTGAATTATAAACTAAAATTATGTTATAATTTAATTAAGAAAAATAAAGAAGAATTAACTTCTTTATTTTTTAAAAGGTGGTTTTGAACATGCTTATAAGTAAAAATATAAAAAAAGAAATAGATAATGTGTTAATTAATATAAAAGAGAGAAATCCAGTTAAATTAAGGAATTATACACCTAAAATAATGGTAGATAATGGTATAAAGAATTTGCCAATGTATGAAAATCCTGCACATATTAGAAAAAATATATTAACTGAATTACAAGCAAAACAATTAGGATTAGTTATAAATAAAAATGATAATTATCATGGATTAGGAAAAAAATTATATTTGAAAGCAATAGATTGTTTAGATAATCCAAGAGTTATATTTAAAAATAATGATACAGGAGACTTTATTGTTTTAACATCAATAAAAGATAATAATAACAATACAATAATTGTACCAATACAAATTGAAACAACAACAACTTCAAATAAAATAAATATAGATATAAATAGAATTAAAAGTGTATATGGTTATGATAGAAAAAATCCTGATTTGAATAAATATATAAAAGATAATATTTACTCAAGTAAATTTGATAAGATTTATGAACAAAAAAAGAACAAGAGTACGGGTAAAATCCCGCAGTCAAGTTCTTGTAGTAATTTTATATCATTATTTGATAAAAATGTCAATAGAAGCAGAAAAAAATATTATATAAATGTAATTGATAATACTACACTAAAAAATATTGTATCACATGAACTTTTTGGAAATGTAAAAGAAAAGTTAGAAGCATTAAAATTTATTACTTCTATTAATTGATACATAAAAATATAATTATTTAGGTGATAATTATGTTTATAGCACATCGTGGAAAAGTAAATAAAGATGCTAAAGAAAATACTTTGGCATCTTTTAAATTGGCTCTTGAAGATGATTTATATGATGGATTTGAATGTGATGTTAGACAAACTTTAGATAATAAGTTTGTTATTTGTCATGATGCCATTTATAAAAATAATATAGTAAAATATACTAAATTAAGTAAATTAAAAAAACTAGGATTAACAACACTTGATGAAGTATTAAATTTAAATACTAATAAAATAATTTTATTAGAATTAAAAGATTATAATATGGATATACAATTATTTAGTAATATAATTAATAAAGTAAATAAAAATATTTATATAATGTCTTTTTCTAAAGAACTAATCAAAAGAATTAAGAAGTATTTAATAAATTTAAAATGTGGTGTATTAAATTATATTTTTAATTCAGAAAATAATTATAATGATTATGATTTTATTGTTCTTTTAAATAATACTATCAACCAAGAAATTATTAATTACTTTAATGAAAAAAGTATTATTATTTTTAGTTATGGAATATTAAACTTAAAAAAAATTGAATCAAATATTTATTATATTGTTGATAATAATGACAAATATATGTTAAAATACAAATAAAGAATAGGGTGTGTGTTTTATGAATGAAGAAGAATTAGAAAAAACTAGAGCATTAAATGAATTAACTAATTTAATTAATGATGAAAATAATTCTAGTAATGATCTTGGTGATACTAAGGATGCTAGTGAATTTATTGATATTCCAGATGATATTAATGGAGAAGAAGATAAAGAAGAATTATTTAATGACTTGACTAATAATAATCCAGAAGATAATAATAAAAAGAAAAAGTTTAGTTTAAAAAACATTAAAGACTGGTGGTCTAAACTATCTAAAAAGCAAAAGATAATATTTATATCTGTTGCAGTTTTAGTTTTAATATTAATAATTACATTAATTATTGTTTTAGTAACTAAAAAAACAAAAGAAGAAAATGTTAATAATACTCCAGATGTTGTATTAGAAGCAGATAATTATGTATATCAAAATGGTGTATTAACAATGATTGATAAAAATGGTAATACTCTTGGAACTTATGATTGTGAAAATAAGAATGAGAATAAATGTTATGTAGCTTTTCTTTCAAATGTTGAAGATGAGTTTGACACACCTATAAATAAATATAGTAATGATGAAATTATTAAGAGTAGATCTTTAATATATTTTGATAGATATGTATTTATATATGATAATGAAAGTGAACAAGAAGAAAAAATAAAACTATATGATATGAGAGACAATAAATCCTTAGGAGATTATTATGGTGTTAAATCATATGGTGTTGAAAATGCAAATGTTGTTGTTTTAAAAGATGAAAAAGATAATTATGGTTTATTTGAATTTACAAATGATGGTATTAATAAATTAATAGATTTTAAATATCTATATATGGGATTAATTGATAAAGAAAAAGATACATTAGCTGTTGTTAAAGATAGTAAAGGTTATTATTTAGTTGATTATAGTGATAAAGTACAAACTAAAGTTTTTAGTAATAAAATATATGATTATAATGATAAATATATAATATTGAAAGATAATGAAAGTTATAGTGTTTATGATTATCAAAATAAAGAAGTAATAAAAAATTATGATTATATTAGATTTATTAATGATGATTATATGGCTTTAGTTAAAGATAAAAATTTATTTATTAGAAGTTATGATAATAAAAAATATAATGAAGAAGGTTATGAATTAACTAACAATTATTATAGAAAAATATATACTTTTGATGATAATAAAAAACTAATTAATACTGATTATTCATTTGATTTTGAACTTCATGATAAAACATTATCAATAACTATTAAAAATACTGATAATACAACTAGAGATGAAAAATTAAATTTAGCTGAAGGTGATGTATCATTAAAATATGATTATTATAGTTATTATAATGGTAAATTATACTTTTATGATGATGAAGAAAAAACTAATTTAATTGGTACATATGAATGTAATAATAAAAATAATAATGTTAGTGATTCATTTACTAATTGTTATGTAGCTAAAGATAGTGTATTTAATGATTCGTATATTAATCCAGCTAAAGAAAAAGATGCTGTTATTGCTCTTTATAATAAAAAATATGTCTTTATAGTAGATGCATTAGATTCATTAAATAATGATAATAAAGAAATTAAATTCTATGATTTAACCCAAAACAAAGTATTAGGAACATATAATGCAATAGATGCTAATATGGGACAAAGTGTTCCTAAATTAACATTAGTAAGTACTAATGATACTAAGATAATTGCAAGACTTAAGAGTGGTAAATTTGGTGTAATTCAAATTAAATCTAATGATGCAAATGTATTACATAAATTTAATTATAATTACATTGAAAGAGCTGGAAATGATTTTATAGTACAACTTGAAAATAATAATTGGCAAATATTATATGCTAATGGTTATTCATCATCTGAATTCCCTGGAAGAATTAAAAATTATGCTAATGGTTATGTAGTTATTAAAAATCATGATAAAGATTATATTTATAATGGTGATGGAACTCAAGTTTTAACTGAAGGATATGACTATATTGATATTAATAATAATAAAGTATTTGCAACAGTTAAAGATTCTAAATTAGATTTATATACTTATGATAAGAAAAAACTTAATAAGGATGAAATATCATTAAAATCTAATAAATATATTAATGCTAGTACTCCAGCATTTAAATTAAATATAATGGGTAATTATGTAAGTGTTAATATTTATGATACTGATGGTAAATTAAGTGATACTAAATCATATCCATTAACAAGTGAAGTAGATCAAAATACTAATAATGATGAAAATAATGGAGAATAATAAAAAAGATGAAAAAGAATAAAAATATAACATTAATATTATTAATACTTTTATTATTAATATCTTCATCTCTTGCTATTTGGGGATATTTACAAAACCAAAAAGGTGTTAATAAACAAGTTAAATTAGAAAATGTTAATAAAGAATTTAAATTTAATAATAAATTATACTTTTATAATGAATCTAATTTACTTGGAACATATGATTGCAAAACAGAAAAATGTGATTATGCAACGGGAGTATTAGATGATAAAACTTATGCTTTAAACTATTATGATAAAGCAAAAGAAGAAAAAATAAAGATGATACTTAATAAATATGCCTTTATATCAGATGATGATAAAGTATTATTATATGACATTGTTAATAAAAGAGTAATAAATACATTTAAGGCAGTAAAAAATTATGAAATAGGAATAGATAATAATTACTATATTTTAAAAGACATGAATGATAAATGGGGTGTAATGAGAATAGCTGAGACTCCTGAATTAATTATTGATTATAAATATGATTTTATAGGTCTTCATAATGAATTAAATGAAGGTAATACTTTATTAAAGAGTGATATATTTGTTATTAAAAATGTTAATGGTTGGAAATTAATAGATAATAAAGGATTAGATAAATCTTCTTATATAACTAATCAAATACATGATTATAGTGATAAATATATTATAACTAAAGTTGGTAATTATTATTATATTAATAATAGAGAATCAGGAAATTTATTAATGTCTAATGCTTATTCTTATGCAAGATTTATTAATAAATATATAGCACTTGTTGATACAGATAATGTGTTTTATATTATGAATCCAGAAAACTTAGCATCTGTATCTCAAAAATATAAAGTAACTTTAATTGACGAAGTAGGATTAGCAGATACATCTGATGGTATTGCAGTATCAATTGGTGGTATATTAAAAGAAATGATAAGATAATTTATAATAATAAATTATCTTTTTTATTGTATTATTAGTTAATATTTGTTATCATAAATATATAAGATAATGAGGCGATAATATGGATTATGATGTTGTATTAGATGCAATATATGTAGATGGAACAGCACAAGAAGAATTTCCAAAAAAAGATAGTGGAGTAAAGTTTAATACTATAAGTTGT
>CACZPQ010000092.1 GCA_902783185.1 uncultured Erysipelotrichaceae bacterium | reverse complement strand
AATCCTCGCAAACCCTTATATTTCCTACTACTTACCACAACATTGTTTGTATTTTTTCCCTGAGCCACATGGACAAGGATCATTTCTTCCTATCTTTGTTTTCTTAATTGGTTTTTGTTTTCCTTCATTTTCTTTTATTTGTGATTGTTCACCAATTGTTTGTTTTCTCTCAACATTAGCATTAACCTCAGCTTTTAGTAAGAATGTTGCTATTCTTGCATCAATTGCTTGTTGCATTTGATCAAAGATATTAAATCCTTCTTCAGTATATGCTTGAAGTGGATTAGTTTGAGCATAACCTCTAAGTTGAATTCCTTCTCTTAATTGTTCCATAGTTGAAATATGTTCAACCCAAGCAGCATCAATCATACGAAGTGATATTGCTTTTTGGAATTCATTAACAACAACTTCAGGAACATTATTTAATTTCTTTTCATAATCTTCTTTTACTTTTTCAACAATAAAATCAATTACTTCTTCAGGTTTTTTATCTTTAATATCATCTTCATCGATATTTTGATATTTTAATAAATTATTATTAACTTCCTCTAAAACATCTTCAATATCATGTTCTGTTAGATATCCTTCTGGTGGAATGTGAGCATCAATAAGGTCTGCTACTCTCATTTCAAACACTTCATAAGTTAAATTTTTAGTGTCTTCTGCATCAATTAATTCATTTCTTCTTCTATAGATTATTTCTCTTTGTTGATTCATTACATTATCATAATCAAGCAAGTTCTTTCTTGTATCATAGTTGTTTCCTTCAACTTTCTTTTGTGCAGATTCAATTGCTTTTGTAAATCTCTTAGATCTAATTGCTTCATCTTCAGGTAATCCCAATGCAATTAACATATTCTTTATTTTATCAGTTCCGAATCTTCTCATTAAATCATCTTCAAATGATACAAAGAATTGTGAAGTACCTGGATCTCCTTGACGACCAGATCTACCTCTTAACTGATTATCTATACGACGTGATTCATGTCTTTCAGTACCAATAACATATAAACCACCAAGTTCTTTAACACCTTTTCCTAGTTTAATATCTGTACCACGACCAGCCATGTTAGTTGCAAGAGTAATAGCACCCTTTTCACCAGCTTTAGCTATGATTTCAGCTTCTCTAGCATGGTTTTTAGCATTTAATATTTCATGAGGTAATCCTTCTTTTTTAAGAAGTTGACCTAATAATTCGTTCTTTTCTACAGAAATTGTACCAATTAGAATTGGTTGTCCTGTTTTATGAACCTCTTTAATAACTCTAATTATTGCAGCAAATTTACCTCTTTCAGTTGAATATACTAAATCAGCTAAATCTTTTCTAGCAACAGGTC
This sequence comes from uncultured Erysipelotrichaceae bacterium, assembly GCA_902783185.1. Taxonomy (GTDB): domain Bacteria; phylum Bacillota_I; class Bacilli_A; order RF39; family UBA660; genus RUG12834. The sequence continues at coordinate 2,309 of CACZPQ010000092.1, read as the reverse complement.
TATTAGTTGGTATTTGAATAACATACATATTATAAATATGAATAAATTCTTCTTCTTCAGTTTTAGCAGTACCTGTCATACCAGATAATTTATTATACATTCTAAATAAATTTTGGAATGTAATTGTAGCCATAGTTCTAGTTTCTTCATTTATTTGAACAGATTCTTTTGCTTCAATTGCTTGATGTAGACCTTCAGAATATTGTCTACCATGCATTAAACGTCCAGTAAATGGGTCTACTATTATAATCTTTCCATCTTCAATTACATAATCAACATCTTTTTTAAATCCATAATTAGCTTTTAATGCTTGATTAATATGATGAACTAATACTGAATTATTAATATCATATAAATTATCTAATCTAAAATGTTTCTCTAATTTTTCTGAACCTGATTCAGTTAATGAAACATTTTTAGTTTTAACATCAACATCATAATCTTCAGCACTTAATTTCTTAACAGCATTATCAGCTTCTTTATATAAGTTTTTAGAATCAAATTTACCACCAGAAATGATTAATGGAGTTCTTGCTTCATCAATTAAAATTGAGTCAACTTCATCAACAATACAATAATTTAATGGTCTTTGAACTCTATCTTCTTTTCTTACAACCATATTATCTCTTAAATAATCAAATCCAATTTCATTATTTGTTGAGTATAATACATCACATGAGTAAGCTTCTTGTTTTTCTTTATTAGACATTTCTCTTAAATTTAAACCAACAGTTAAACCTAAGAATCTGTATATTTCACCCATCCATTTAGAGTCACGATCTGCTAAGAATTCGTTAACAGTAACAATATGTACTCCTTTACCTTCTAAGGCATTTAAATATACAGGCATTGTTGCAGTTAATGTCTTACCTTCACCAGTTTTCATTTCAGCTATATTACCATAGTGTAATGCTAAACCACCTAATAATTGAACATGGAATGGTTTTTCACCAATAACACGATATGCAGCTTCTCTAACAGTTGCAAAAGCTGGTACAATAATATCATCTAATGTTTTACCATTTGCTAACTCTTTCTTAAACTCTTCAGTTTTACTTTTTAATTTTTCATCAGATAATTTTGAATATTCTTCTTCTAATGCATCTATTTCATTAGCAAGTTTTTCAAACTTTTTTAGTTCTTTATATTCAGAATCAACTAGTCTTTTAAATATTCCCATCTTGAATACCTCCACATAAATATTTTAACAAATAAGGCAAATAAAAGCAAAGTTATTAGACACTTTTTTACTATTATTTATACCTTTTTATTCAACTAATAACATATTATACTCTAAAATATATATAAATAAAAGATTTTTTTAAGATTTTTTTAATAAAAAAAAGGAAATAACAAAGTAAGCTATAATATATATAAGTGAGAGGGACTAATTATTTTTTGTAAATAATTAGTCTCTTTATTTTTGAATAAAATGGTTGAAATATGTGATTAGAAAGGAGAAATACATGCAAGATAATTATTATAATCAAATTAAAGATATACTTATTTCAAATGAAGTATATAAAAAAGTAAAAGATTACTCTAAGAATAGAAAAGATTTAGAGTCTTATTTATCTGTTGGAAAACTAATTATCGAAGCACAAGGCTGTGAACAAAGAGCAAAGTATGGTGACGGATTAATCAAGGAATTTTCAAAAAAATTAACGAATGAATTAGGAAGAAAATACGATGTTACTACATTAAAAAGAATGAGACAATTTTATTTGTTAATACAAAATGGTGCCACACTGTGGCACCAATTAACATGGAGTCATTATAGAGTTCTTCTTACATTAAAAAGTGTCAATCAAATCAATTATTATGCAGAAAAGATTATTAGTAACAATTTATCGGTGAGAAAACTTGAATCAATAATTAAATCTAAAGAATATGAAAGATTACCAGAAATTACTAAAAATAAATTAGTAACTAATCAAGAAACTAATATAAAAGATTTTGTTAAGAATCCCATAGTTATTAACACAAATAAAGAAATAGCAAATGAAAAAGCATTAAAGTTTGCTATACTTGAAAATCTAGATAACTTTTTATATGAACTAGGTGAAGGTTTTACTTATGTAGGTTCTGAATACAAAATAAAACTAGGTAATGAATATAACTATATAGATTTATTATTGTTTAATATTAAATATAATAGCTACGTAGTAATTGAACTTAAAGTAACGGAACTTAAAAAGGAACATATAGGTCAAATAAATACATATATGAATTATATAGATAAAAATTTAAAAACAATAAATCAAGATAAAACCATTGGAATAATTATATGTAAGAAAGATAATCATTTT
>CACZPQ010000091.1 GCA_902783185.1 uncultured Erysipelotrichaceae bacterium | reverse complement strand
GTGTTTATATTTTTTACCAATAGGAATACTATCATATTTTCATTTTAAAAATAATAAATAATGATTAGTTCGGAAGATTAAGATATTCTGACTATTTTACAGCTAATTGCATACAATAAAAATGATATACTATATGACTTTTAAAAGGATTTATAGTATATTATTATTGCATTAGAAATGTACAGTATTAAAAAGCTGGTGATTCCCACCGTTAAGAGGAACTTAAAAAAGAAGCGATTCCGGCTTTGACAGGAACTTGAAAAAGCGGTGATTCCCACCATTAAGAGGAACTTAAAAAAGAAACTAGAGAGCAAATGATGTGAACCCCAAATAGGAGACATTAATAACCCTCTTTTTTATTAATGTCTACTTTAAGGGGTGCATTTCAAATCCTTACCTTCTTTTTATGCAATAATTAAATCTGATTCTTCATTATATAACTCTATTGGTATTTTAAATATAGTGTTTAAATAAATTGCTCTTTTTCCTTCAACTAATCTATTGAATCTATTACTTGCCATCCAACTTTGTGGAGCACATTTTAAATCGCTTTTATAACTATTTTCACATTTTAAACCTAACAAACAATTTATATCATATTCATAAATTTTTAATAAACCATAATCACCGTTATACATACTGCCAGGAATTTTTTGCTTTAAATTAAATAGTGAAGTATTATTTCCATTCAATAGATCTATTATTTTTGGAAATGTTTTAATTCTTAATTCAAGTAAATCTTTTTCAACAATTTGATTTTTTAATATATTGTCAAATTTATTTATATTCTTTTTAATATATTTATATTTTTTGTCCATAGATTTTATTTTATCAGGAATAAACATATTTATATTAGTTTTGTGAAAACCTACTAAATGATAAAAATTATTATTATTAAATTTAATAATAATTCTTCCCATTGATCCCCTATCTATAACAAATACATATTTTTTTAATTCTTCGAATGTATCAATTAATTCTTTTAACACAATATACCTCCACAAATAAAAATGAAACTTACCATAAGATAAGTTTCATTAGTAGCAGCCTAATTTGCATTAGGCAAATTACCTTCTATTTTGTGAATTATAACCGAAGTTATAACCGCCGAAGCTAGGCTGGGGCTACCATCTCCCATAAATAGTATACTACATATCCTATACTATTATTACATAAATTATATCACACATATGTAAAAATGTGTAAAAAATTTAATGAAACTTATTATATATCATTATTGATAAACTTGTCAATAGCAATTTATTGACAATTCCATATATATAATTATAAGTTATTTATTAAACTTTGTCTATAAATAGTTCTTGTAAAATATAGATAAGAAATCATCTCTAGATCCATAATGAGTCTCAAAATATTCTTGAGATTTTTTTTGCCAATAATTTATATAATCATAATCTTCATTAATTCTTCTATGACAAGTTAAACATAATCGTATACAAAAACCATATTGCATAGAGTTTTTACGATTTCTACCTTTAAATATTTCATCCCAAGTTAATTGATATTCACTATTACATAAATAACACTTTTTACCATCATGGAATACACTATATCTATTTCTTTCTAATTTGGCTAATTTATAACTTTTATTTTTCATATTTTGTACTCTCTTTGTACTCCTAAATATATGGAATAGTTGGAAAATTGGAGTACAAAATAGAAAAAATGCCCGTAAAAAAGGCATTTGTATAACACATGGAGCAAGTGAAGGGAGTCGAACCCTCGTCTCAACCTTGGCAAGGTTATATTCTACCGTTGAACCACACCTGCATGTGCTATTAATATATCAAAAAATGATTTAAATATCAAGAAAAAATATTGATTTTTTAGTATTGATATATTATTATCAAATTAAGAGGTATTGGAAATGAAAGATTATAATAATGTTATTGAATTAAATCATCCACTTATTACTCATAAGTTGGCAATTCTTAGAGATAAGAATACAGGTACAAAAGAATTTAGAGAGTTGGCAAAAGAAATTGGAACATTTCTTTGTTTTGAAGCAATGTCAGATGCAAAACTTGAAGAAGTTATAGTTGAAACGCCAATTGATACAATTAAAACTGGTAAATTAGATGAGGATAAATATGCATTTGTTCCAATATTAAGAGCTGGTATGGGTTTTGTTGATGGTGTTGTTAGTGCAATACCAAATGCTAAGATAGGTCATATAGGAATGTATAGAGATGAAAAAACTTTTAAGCCAGTAAATTATTTCTTTAAAGTTCCAAAAGATATTGAAAATAGAGAAGTAATATTGCTTGATCCAATGCTTGCAACTGGTGGATCTGCAATGGATGCTATTGAATTATTAAAAGAAAAAGGTGTTAAAAAGATTAAATTCTTGTGCATGATAGCTGCTCCTGAAGGATTGGAAGTTGTTACTAAAGCACATCCTGATGTTAAGATATATTGTGCACATATTGATGATCATCTAAATAGTAACAAATATATAGTTCCAGGTCTTGGTGATGCTGGGGATAGAATATACGGAACAAAATAAAAGATGCTGTTAATAACAAAATTATTATTAACAGTTTTATTTTCTAATTTTAATTACATCATCTTTTTCTATATTTCCTATTAATAATGGGGATAATGAATTATGGTTTTTAATGTGTTTATTTATTTGATTTTCATCAAAATTTGCATAACAATACTTACACCTATGATTACAAGTATTATATACACCAATATCTGCCATTTCCACACAATTACATGGTGCATTTTTTCTAGTTTTTTGAGTTTTGAATTTTTTACCAGTCATTATGTATGCTAGTTCATGTGATAAACATTCACCAGGAATAAATCCATATTCTTCCAAATTACTTTTTTCAGCACAAGTTTGTACAGTCATATTATGTTTTTTTGCACTTTTACTAAAACTTAGACCTATTTTTTTATAATCTTCTTCAGTTAATTTTTTATAGTTTAATATATTCATGTTTTTTCTAACATTTTTATAATCATCTATAAATGATACTATGATTTTTTCTATATAGCCATCTAATATATTACATAATCTATCAAATCCTTTAATATGATAATCAATAGTATATTTATTATTTATTAAAATTGGATCATATCTAACTATAGTATTTTCTTTACCAATAATATTAGATATTTTTTTAATTCCTTCGATTATTTTGTTTTTATCAATTACATTTGGTTCAATATCATTTTTATATGATGTTAAAGTAATATGAAATATTATTGGTTTTTTAATATCTTTTAAATATTTAATAATTGGTAGTGGATTTTTAGTACAAAACATTATTAAATCAACATCTTCAAAATTTATTTGACTTACTAATTTAGGATTAAATGGATTTCTAACCATAAGATATCCTTCTTTATATCTGTTCATAAACCAAGGGGTATAAAATGCAACAATATCTGTTCTACCACTAACCATTAATACCATAATAATTCACCTAAGTATATTTTATCATAAAAAAAGTAGAAAATAATTTTCTACTTAGTTTCTAAAGAAATCATTGAATATTTTTTCTTGGTCTTCTTTTATTTCATTAGTTAATTCAGCTCTTGAATCAGTAAGTTTATCAGATTTTCCAGTAACTAATTTCTCTACTTTACCATCTTTAATATAGAAGTAATTTGGTGCATATATTCTCTTTTCTTTTGTATCATATTCTTTATCATCTTTGGTTACAGTATAATTTCTTAATTTACTATCAAAAGCATTTAATAGTTTATAATAACTATCTGTTCCTTCTTGAGTTCTTGTTGCTTTTCCGTCTACTACTTCATATTTATCTCTTAATATTTCTTTACCTTCATCATCCCAAATATCTACATAATAAATAGTTTTAATATTATTGTTTTTAGCAACTTTAATAGCTGATTCAATTACTGATCTACACCAAGGACATAAAGTTGAACCAAAATATACATAAAAAGTTTCTTTATTGTCAATCTTTTTAACTATTTCATCTGCTGATACTTCAACAAAAGGATTATCCTCAGGAATAGAAACACTTCTATGTTCTTTACCCACTTTATTTGTTGTACCATTTAGTTTTTCATAGTCTTTTTTAAATTCCTTTCCATTTTTATTAAAACATCCAGTTATTGTAAATAATGAAACTATTATTAATAAAGTATATAGTATTTTTTTCATGATTTTTCCTCCTTTATAATTTAATAATAACTATATTTATCTTAATAGTCAAATAATAATTAATTATTTTTTATAAACTTGTGGTTTAGTTACAATATTTACATTAAATTATGTATATCAAAAATATATTCATTGACTTTTTATCCATTTATCTATTAAAATTATTTTAGAGGATAGTGATTTTATGGATAATAATTTAGGAGTTCCTGTGGTGGATCCAAATGCTTTAGTTAATCCAACATTGCAAACGCCAACTCCAACAGGTGATATTCAAAGTATTTTACAAGCTCCTGTTGTTGATCCAAATTTATTAAATAATCCGGTAGCACCTATTACACCGGAAAGTATTGATTTGGATGCTTTGTTTCAAGCACAATTGGAAGCTGAAATGGCAAGACAAGCACAAATTCAACTTCAACAACAACAAGCTGCATTAGCTTTTCAAGCAGCTCAAATGCAAAGTGCTTTTGATCCTACTTTATTAGGAATTGCAAATATCGTTCAACCTGATGTTGGAGCATTGATGGCACAACAAAATGTTGCTCAAAACTTAGCTTTGGCAGCACAATTACCAGTTATGCCTGGACTTCCAAATCAAGTGTTTATTCCAGATACAGTTCCACAAACCGGAATTATTAAAAATTATACTAACTACGATTATTTTTATGGTAGATGGTCAAAAGGTTCTGCACAAAGAGTTTTAAGTGAACAATGGAATGCAGCAGGTAGAACTGGAGATAGAGGTATTGCAACATTAAATAATAGATATTTAGTTGCTGTTTCACCAAAATTTGGTAAAGTTGGTGATAATATAGATGTTTGCCTAGACAATGGTGTTGTTATTCCTTGTACTATTGCTGATTCTAAAGGTAAAGATGCCAAATCTCAATGGGGACATACTTTTGGAAAAGCTGTTGATGTAATTGAGTGGGAAACATTAAAAACTAGTCAAGGTGGTATGATGATTGATGACTGGTATGGTCATAAGGTTAATTCTATTGTAAATTATACTGCATAAAAGGTGTTTAATACATCTTTTTTTTATTAAAATAATATGATATAATTTATACATAATAGGGAGTTGGCTATGAACATATTATTGTACTTACAAGATAGAATAGTTAAGTTCAAATTACCTAGTGAGGTATCAGGTAGTTTTTCTTTTGATGCCCAAGATTCTGATAATAAGTTAATAAATGTAGAGGCTATTGATGGAAGTTGGTGTTTATATTCAACAGATGATTCTAAAATAGTAGGTTCAAATAATAGTTATGTAGAAAAGTCAAAGTTAATATCAAATAATTTTTATATTTTAGAAAAAGAGTCTATTAAGTATTTAATCTATACTGAAGAAAAATCATTTAAGAATATGATGTCATTTACTTATGATTATACTAATCCTTTAGTAATAGGTAATACTGATGACTCTAATATTAAATATATGTGTCCTTATGTACCTAATCTAAATATTAGTATTTCTAAGAAAAATGATAGTTTATATTTAAAAAAAGATAAAAACATTATTTATAAGAATGAAAGAGTTATTAAAGATCCTGAAGTTATTATTACTAATGGTGATGAAATAGAATTATGTGGAATAAGATTATTATTTGTAAAAAATAATATTTATATTAATAATGTTGGGAATAGATTAGCAATAGGTCAAAATATTAAAACATATGATTTTCCAGTTTTAGATAAAATAGAAAAAAGAGACATTAAAGATCAACCTTTATATAAAAAGGAAGATTATTATTCTAAATCACCAAGAATTAGAAGACAAATTGAGGAAAAACATATTAAATTAGATAAACCTCCTCATCAAAATTCTAATCAAGAATTACCACTTTTATTAACTATTGGTCCAATGATTACAATGGGAGCAACATCTGGTTTAACGCTTCTTAATTTAACTATGCAATTAACATCAGGTGCTGTAACTTTTGGTAAATGTTGGCCTCAATTGTTTACTAGTGTTGCTATGATTTCATCAATGTTTATATGGCCTGCATTAATGAAAAGTTACAATAAAAAACAACGTGAAGAAAATGAATATCAAACTAACTTAAAATATGCTAAATATTTTGATTTAAAAAAAGAGGAATTAGGTGAAGAATCCAAACAACAATCAATTATTCTTTTTGAAAATTTAATTACAGTTGATGATTGTTTAAAAAACATTAAGAGTAAGTCAATAGGTTTTTGGGATAAAAGATTAGATCAATATGATTTTTTGGTTGCTAGATTAGGATTGGGAAGAGAAAGATTAAGAGCTAAAATTGATTATCCAGATGAAGGATTTACTATAGATGAAAATGAAATGAAAAAAAGAGCAGATGAATTAATAAATAATTTTAAATATATTGATTCTGTTCCAGTTGGTTATTCATTTAAATATCAAAAATTAACTGCAATTATGGGTAATAGAGATATTACAGTAAATTTTGTAAATAATATTATTTTACAGTTAATATCATTTCATTCACATGATGACTTAAAGTTAGTTTTAATTACAAATAAAACTAATATGAAGGACTTTGAATATATTAAATATTTAAATCATTCATTTAATAATAGTAAAACATATAGATATTTTGCTAGTTCTTTTGATGAAGCTAAAAATGTAAATGATGTATTATCTACTGAAATAATGATGAGAAATATGGAAGAAGGAAGAAAAACTCCATATAAACCACATTATTTAATAATTGTAGATGATTATGAAATGATTAAACAATATGATTTAATAAATATGATTTCTGAAAGTGAAAAAGACTTAGGAGTAAGTGTAATTTTTCTAGAGAATAAACTATCTAATTTACCAAGTAAATGTGATAATTTTATTACTCTTGGAGATAAAAAGTCAGATATTTTATATAATGCATTTGATAGTCATTATCAAGGAATGTTTAATAATGAAATTCATTATGGAATTGATATGATGGATGTAATGAGACAGATTACTAATATTCCTGTTGAATTTGATGATAAAATGAGTCAATTACCAGAATCAATATCTTTCATGGAAATGGAGCATGTTGGTAAGGTTGAACAATTAAATATATTAAATAGATGGAGAAGTAATGATCCAACTAGAAGTTTAAGAGCTGAAATAGGTGTTGACAGTCAAAATAATGTAATGTATTTAGATTTACATGAAAAATATCATGGACCTCATGGTTTAATTGCTGGTATGACAGGTTCTGGTAAATCCGAATTCATTATTACATATATTTTATCGATGGCCTTAAACTTTTCACCTGAAGAAGTATCGTTTATTTTAATAGATTACAAGGGTGGTGGTTTAGCTGGAGCATTTGAAAATAAGATAACAAATATTGTACTTCCACATCTTGCTGGTACTATTACAAACTTAGATAAAGCAGAAATGGATAGAACATTAGTATCTATTGATAGTGAATTAAAAAGAAGACAAAGATTATTTAATGAAGCAAGAGATAAACTAGGTGAATCTACAATTGACATTTATAAATATCAAAGATTTTATAGAGATGGTAGAATCGAAGAACCAATTCCTCATTTATTTATAATATGTGATGAGTTTGCCGAATTAAAAGCTCAACAACCAGATTTTATGGACAGTTTAATATCTACTGCTCGTATAGGTAGATCTCTTGGTGTGCATTTGATTTTAGCTACTCAAAAGCCAAGTGGTGTTGTTAATGAACAAATTTGGTCAAATACTAAATTTAGAGTATGTTTAAAAGTTCAAGACG
>CACZPQ010000090.1 GCA_902783185.1 uncultured Erysipelotrichaceae bacterium | reverse complement strand
CTAAAATGTCAAATTTGGAGATGGTATTTGGTATATTATATTCTTTTTATTTAAAATAATTCTTTTATTTATTTTCTATTAGTTTGTGCATTTATTTTTAGTCGCACGATTTTTTCGTACAACTCACTTTGTTCCTTAGTTAAGTCTTTTTTTATTACTTAATCTTTTTGGGTATAGTTTTATCAGTTAATATATTAATAATTATAGTGTTAGATATTAAATGTTAATTTTTTTAACACAATTTTTTGATATGTTAAAAAAATAAAAAAAAATTAACATATTTATTGCATATGTAAAAAAAATAGTGTAATATTATATATGGAGATGAATTGTTATGAAAATATTACCATTTACTGATTATGATTTAAAAACACCAAAAATTTTAGAAGCTTTAAATGAAGCTTCTAGATGTTTAGCTGAACTTAAAGGTTTTGCTAATTCTATACCAAATCAACATATATTAATAAATGCAATTACTATTAATGAAGCAAAAGATAGTAGTGCAATTGAAAATATTGTTACAACTCATGATAGTATTTATAAAGTTCTTACTGAAAGTGGTTTTAAAGATGAATCCGCTAAAGAGGTTGTTGATTATAGGAGTGCTATATGGCGAGGATATGAGATTATTAAAAGTAAAGGATTTATTAACACTAATATTTTAGTTGAATTACAGTCTATGATTGAACATAATAATGCTGGTATTAGAAAAACTCCTGGAACTAATTTAGTTAATAGTGCTACTGGTAAAATTATTTATACACCACCACAAGAAGAAAGAGAAATTAGAGATTTATTAAAAAATTTAGAAGATTATATTAATAGTAATGATGATGGTGCTGATCCATTAATAAAAATGGCACTCATTCATTATCAATTTGAAAGTATTCATCCATTTTATGATGGTAACGGTAGAACGGGAAGAATATTGAATGTTTTGTATTTAGTATTGAATGACTTACTTGATAGTCCAATTCTTTATTTAAGTAATTATATTAATAATAATAAATCTGAATATTATGATTTATTCAATAGTTTTAGAGAAAGTAATAATTATGGAGATTGGATTATTTATATTTTAAAGGGAATTGCACAAACATCTAAAAACACTATTGAATTAATTAAGCAGATACAAAGCGAGATGGAATTATATAAAGAAGAATTTAAGGTTAAACTACCTAAAATTTATTCTGATGAATTATTAGATTCATTGTTTTATGAGGTATATACTAGAATTAATTATATTGAAGAAAAGTGTATGGTGACAAGACAGACTGCTGCTTCATATTTAAATCAATTAGTAGATGCTGGACTATTAGAATATGAAAAAGTAGGTAGAGAGAGTATTTATAAAAATATTAGATTAATAAATTTATTAAGCAAATTTTAATTCTTAGAAAAAAATACTAATCTTTTTGATTAGTATTTTTTTCTAAATAACTTATTAATAATTATAATAAGTGTAAAAAAATATGTAAATTATCTAAAAATGTAAAATATTATGTTATACTTATTATAGATGGATACAAATAGGATGTTGATAATTGTACTTTTTATGTTATATATTTAGATTTTTAAATAAAAAAGAAAAAAGTCATTGACTTTAACCTTAGGGTTAATGATATATTTGCTTTGAAGGAGAAATTTGTATGATAAAAATAGGTGATTTTGCTAATATATTTGATGTTACTACGAAAACAATAAGATACTATGAGAAATTGGGGTTACTAGTGCCTGCTCTAGTGGATATTTATAGTGGTTATAGATATTTTGATGAAGAAAATATTAAAAGAATGAAAGAGATATTAACTTTAAAAAAATTAGGGTTTTCTTTAGATGAAATTAAATATTTTAGTGAAGAAAAAATTAGATCTAAAATTGAAGATTATGAAAATGAAATATCTGATATAAATAATAAAATATTATCATTACAAGAATTATCCTTCAATGAAAGGAAGGTTCTTGATATGGCATTTATTAATGATAAAGAAGCTGTTGGAAAATGGAGACTTATTGGTGTAGCAGAAACTATGGAAGATGCACAAAAAGAAAACTATATTGAAGATGAATATAGTATAAAGGATTTATATTTATTACCTAATGGTAAAAAATATTGGGTTATTTCATGGACGAAAGGTATTGTAAATATTGGCAATAGTGAGAATACTTATGTAATTATTGGTAATAAGATGTATATTACTATTAATGATATATATGATCAAGGTGATAGTAAAGTAGTAGTTTATGAAAAAATAGATAGTAGAGAATATACTGAAGATGAAATAACTATTAAAGATAATATTAATTTACCATTTACTTCTGATGACAAACTTGTTGGATTTTGGGAAAGTGTTGATTTTATTAATAATGAGAATAGTTTTAATCCAGATAAACTATACTGGAAAGATAAACTTTATTTAAAGAAGATAATTGTGTCTCCAGATAACAGTGTTATAATTAATTATTCTGATGAACATGTTAAAAAAACCGGATATACAAAAGGATTTATTTATAATGTTTGCATTGATGATACTTTATGTAAATATAAATATGAAACTATTAATGATAAAGATTATCTAATAGTTGAGTGGAAATCAGGAGATTATGTATATGGTGGCTTAGTAAATGGATATTATGTTCTTGAAAAGCAAATGATTAAATAATTATAAAATAAAATATGAAGATGACATTTATTTTTAAGGGTGATTATGTACGAGTCTGATTATTTTAAAAAACTATGATAATTAAATAAGAGGGAGAGATTAAAATGTTAGATAAAAAATATGATTTTAAAGAAAAAGAAATTAAATGGATGAATTATTGGAAAGATAATAGTATTTATGAATTTAAACCAGATCAAAGAGAAATATATTCAATAGATACACCACCACCAACAGTTAATGGAAAAATACATATTGGTCATATATTTTCATATTCGCAAGCAGAAATGATTGCTAGATATAAAAGATTAAGAGGATACAATGTATTTTATCCATTTGGCTTTGATGATAATGGTTTACCTAGTGAAAGATTAGTTGAAAGAGAGCAGGGTAAAAGAGCACATGAAATTGGTAGAGAAGAATTTAATAAATTATGTTTTGAAACTACTGATAAGTATGAAAGTGATTTTAAAAAGTTATTTAGTAGAGCAGGATTTAGTGCGGATATAAATAATGCTTATAAGACAGTTAGTAAATCGTCTCAAAAAATAAGTCAATTAAATTTTATTGAACTAGTAGAAAAAGGTGCTTGTTATCATAAAGAAAGTCCTGCATTATGGTGTAATGAATGTATTACTTCTATTGCACAAGCTGAACTTGAAACTAAAAAAGTTAAAACAATGTTTAATTATATTAATTATGAAACAACAGATGGAGAGGTATTTACAATAGCCACTACTAGACCAGAATTAATACCTGCTATTGTTAGTATATTTGTTAATTCTAATGATGAAGAACATAAACATTTAATTGGTAAAACTGCTCATATTCCTGTGATTGATGTAGAGGTTCCAATAATGGCTGATGATAAAGTTGATATGGAAAAAGGAACTGGCATTGTTATGTGTTGTACTTTTGGAGATCAGACTGATATCGAATGGTGGAAAAAGTATAATTTACCTTTAAAAAATATCTTTACTAATGATGGTAAGATTATTGATTCTATTAAGAATTATGGTGGCTTGAAAATAAAAGAAGCTAGAAATAAGATAATAGAAGATTTTAAAACAGCTGGATATTTAGTAAAACAAGAAGAGTTAGAGCATGAGGTACAAACTCATGAAAGATGTGGTAAAGAAGTAGAATATACAATCATGAAACAATGGTTTATCGATATTATGAATCATAAAGATGATTTTATTAAAATTGGTAATGAAATAAATTGGTATCCATCTCATATGCACAATAGATATAATGAATGGGTAGAAAATATTATGTGGGATTGGTGTATTTCTAGGCAGAGATATTTTGGTGTACCTTTTCCTGTATGGCATTGTAAAGATTGTGGGAAAACTATTTTAGCAGAAAAGTGCGATTTACCAGTAAATCCTTTAATTGATAAACCAAAAGTAGAAAAATGTGAATGTGGATGTACTGAATTTATTCCAGAAAAAGATATAATGGATACTTGGCAAACATCAAGTATAACACCACTTTTAAATATGAGATACAAGGAAGAAAATTCTCTTGAAGATATTCTTAAACCAATGGGACTTAGATGTAATGCACATGATATTATTAGAACTTGGGATTTTTATAGTATTGTTAAAAGCTATTATAATTTTGGTATGAAGCCATGGAATAATATAATGGTATCGGGTTTTGTAATGGCTGGTATTGGAGAGAAGATATCTAAAAGAAAAGAAAATTCTAAGATGGAACCTTTTGAATTATTAGATACTTATGGAGCAGATATAGTAAGATATTGGTCTGCTTCTGGTAAACTTGGTACTGATATTATCTTTAATGAAGAAACATTTTTAAGAGGTAAGAAACTTATTAATAAAATATGGAATGTATCTAAATTTATTGAAATGCATTTACAAGATTATGAAGATAAAGATTTTAATAATTTTGAATATATTGATAAATGGATAATAGGTAATTATCAAAAAATGGAAAAGTCTTTTCTAAAATACTTAGATGATTATGAGATAGGACTTGCATTAAATGTATTAGAAAAGTTCTTTTGGAATTTTTGTGATAACTATATAGAAATAGTAAAACACAGATTATATAGACCAGAAGAATTCGGAGATATACCTAGATATTCAGGACAAAAAACTATTTATATGTTACTTTATAAACTACTTCAAGATTTTAGTATATTTTTTCCATTTATTACTGAAGAAATATATCAAGAACTATATAAAGATAAATTATCTATTCATATTACTGAAATTGAAACACTAGAATATAAGTTTGATAATGAAATTAAAAATGGAGATTTAATTATTGAAATTATAAGTGCTGCAAGAGGAGAAAAGTCTAGTAATAATATGTCTTTAAAGACTCCTATTAGTAATATGGTATTAAGTGTTAATAGTGAACTAAAGAATGCGATAAGTGATTCTATAAAAGACTTTAAAGCAACTTTATTTATTGAAAACCTTGATATGAAAGAAATTGAAAATGGTTATAGCATTGATAGTATTGACTTAGAAAAATAGTACTTATAAATTTTCAAATCAAGTGCAACAAAAGTGAAGTGTTGCACTTCAAATAAAAACTTTCCTTGATTGTTGATAGAATAAAATTTTCAGTTGTATCAGAAAGTGATGAAGTTAAAAAGATGCTTAATAATTATCAAAAGCAAATAGCAAAGGAAACTTTATCAACATTATCATTTGAAAAAATGGATAATCCAGATTATGAAAAAGAGGCAGAATTACTAGATTATAAAGTGTTATTGCAATTAAAGAAATAGTAAAAAAATAGTAAAAAAATATATACAATCTTATTGACATATAGATGTTAATACTGTACAATATATCGCAAGTAATATAATTTATGACTGTATTTTGTTATTTGAGCTAGAATTTGGGGATGAAAATGTGGATAATTATTTAACCATAAAAAATGGATATATATACAATGTAGATAATGGCGTATTTGAACATAAAGATATATTAATAAAAAATGGAGTAATAGTAAAAGTTGATAATCGTATAGAATTTGATGCTAAGCAGGAAATAGATGCTACAAATCATTTGATAATGCCAGGATTTGTTAATTCCCACATTCATTTTGGTGAATTCTTTTTGAGCGGTTACAAAAATAAATTAACAACAAAGCAATATATAAGATTTGCTGAAAACTTTAATGATAAGAATGTTTCAAATAAAAGTAAAATATGGGAAAAATCCGCTGCTATTTGTACTTTTGAAGCGTTAAAGCATGGGCAGACAACTTTAGTAGGTATTCGTGGTTGGAATTTTTTGGAAGAATTTAATGCAAGATTATATATGGGATATCCCTTAATGGATTCAAATAAACTCAGAGAATATCTGATAAACTCTTTTTCTAGATTTGAGTCTTTAAAAAGATCGGAACTAAATCATTATTATATTTTTCTGCATTCTTTATTAACTGTAAATGAAAATGTTGTAAAAGAACTCTCTAAGTATATTAAAAATAAAAATATATTACTAGGAATACATGTTAGTGAATCAAGATATGAAAATAATTATATAAAAAAGAAATATGGATTAACACCTATAGAATTATTGAACAAGTTTAATTTATTAAATAAAAATACTATTTTAATTCATTGCTGTTATTTAAATAATAATGATATTAAAATAATTAAGGATGCTGGATGTACAATATCACTTAACCCTAATAGCAATTTAAAATTAAAAAATAGAGTTCCAAATATAAAAAAATTGGAAGGAATAAATTTATGTGTTGGCACTGATGGTATTGCAACTAATGGTAATTTGAATATTTTAAATGATTGTAAAACATTAGGATTATTATATGACATAAAAGATGTAGATTTAATTAAAATGATAACTGTAAATCCAGCTGTTTTCTTAAATAACAATATAGGAAATATAAAAGAAGGATATAAGGCGGATTTAAATATATATGATTTGAATGATCATCGAATTGTCAGAAAGGAAACTTTTATAAATAATTTAATATATTCTTCAGAGATATTACCAAAATATGTTATTATTAATGGAAGGAAAATTATAGACAAATATAAGAATATTGTTTTTAATGAAGAAAGATTTTTAAATTTGAATTGTGATAATATTGAAATTAAATATTCGCAGAAGGAGTGACACAATGAAATACAATGTTGGATGGGGAATAACAAATAATTGCAATATGAATTGCAAGTTTTGTTATAGTAAAGAAGCAAGAAATAGTACGGGAAATACAACTATAAATGATTGGATTAATTTTATAGATGAAAATTATGATTACATTGATTCAATTAATTATGGTACAGGAGAAAATGCAATTAGTAATGATTTTTTCAAATTTGTTCAATATGTTAGAAGTAATTATCCTGATATATCCCAATCATTAACTACTAATGGTTATATTTATGAAAGGGTTAGCAAAGAACAAGAATTGTATGAAATTTATAAAAAATGTATTGATGAAGTAGATGTATCTTTAGATTTTGCAGAAAAAGAAAAACATAACTTTTTTAGGGGCCAAGTTAAGGCATATGATTGGGCTATAGATACACTAAAAATGTTGCAAAAAGATAAAAAAACATCAACTATTGTATTTGTAGGTTTTGAAGAAACTATGTTGCATGACAATATTGACGGATTATTTGAAATAGCAAAAAAATATGATGCGTTACTTAGATTAAATATATATAGACCTGTTAGTGATAACGAGGAAATAAATAAAAAATTTATTTTAAGTTATAAAACACTAATTGATGCCCTAGAATACATTAATAAAAAATATAATGTTGTAACTTTAAGTGATGCTTTGTTTGGAAATATTTATACGAAAGGTAACAATATAAAAGAGAATACTGGAATTGACAGTATTAGAATACTACCAAATGGTAGCATTTGTCCTTCTACGTATTTAATTGCTGAAAAATTTAGAAACAAGTATAATATAAAGCAGGATCATGTTTTATCAAAACTTAAATTTGATGAGTTTATAGAAGCACCTATACCAAACAAATGCAAGGATTGTACAATAAGAGACAATTGTAAAGGAGGCGTATATGATAGAAGAATGTTATGGTATAATACATTAGATGAAAGAGATCCTTATTGTCCATTTGAGAATAATGATAATTTGGATAAAGAACAATTCAAAATTTTAAAGAAAAAAAGAGTTTCTGTGCATGATGGTTATTTACCAACAATGTTTTTTAAAAACTAGTAAAGAATAGGTGATTTTATGAGGGAGTATTGTTTAAGTTTAAATGAATTGGGCGAGATTACAGTTTATAGTGATATTGATATTATTTCGGAAAAATTAGTTGAGCGTAAATCAATGGTGAAAACGATACCTGTTGGAATAGTTTACAAAGGAATTTCAAGTGAAATAGAAAAAAAAGAAAATTATATTTCAGTATTAAAGGGAAATATTAAGAAAGTATCTATAGATGTAGAAAAAAATGTTGCACAATTAATTACAAATAGTGAAAATTTTTTCTTTCCGGATTTGGTATATTTGGTAACTTGCATGTTTGCTAATATATTGCAAAAGAAAGGTTGCTATATTGTTCAAAGTTCCGTAGTAAAATATGATGATAATCATTCAGTAATGTTTATAGGTGATCCGAATTCTGGTAAGACATCTATGGCTTATAATTTGATTAAAGACTATGGTTATAGCTTGATTTCTAATGATAATGTAATAGTGGGTATAGAAAATAATAAATTAATTACAATATTGGGAACTAAAGAGATGCAAATGAGATATGGTGTAATGAAAACATATTTTCCAGAAATTTTACCTTTTGTAGATATTAAAAAAAGTGATTTGGGTAGGAATGATTGGGATATTAAGGTATATGTTGATGATTATATAAAGAAAAATAAATATAAGTATGCAGAAAAATCAATAGTTACAGATATATATAATATCAAAACATTTAAAGAAGGATTAACGTACATAAGAGAAAGAGAAAAAATAGATGAGATATTATTAATATATGAACATTTGACGAAACAAATTAGAAGCAATAGATATGTATTATTTGATTATGACTATCCTTTACCTTCGTTTGAATCCATAACTTACATGCAAGATAGATACGATATGGCAAAAAAAATATGTGAAACAGTTAATATCTATGATGCTACTGGACCAGTAAAAGAATTATCAAGAAGGATAACTAGAAAATATGAAAGATAAGAAAATAATTCTAATTACTTTATCTCCTAAAACTCATCGAACTTCTGAAGAAAATTTAGGAATAGCATATTTAAAATCAGCACTTGTTAAAGAAAAATATAATGTTGAGATAATAGATGCTTGGCTAAATGAGATGGAAGTGGAGGAAGTTTATGAAAAAATTATTAGTAAAGAAGAAGCCATTTTATTTATTGGTATTTCTTCATATATGTCTAATACTGCTCCAACAATAAATCTTATTTCTATGTTGAAAAAACACAATTCTCACATAAAAGTGGTATGCGGAGGTTTTGGACCAACGTTCTATCCAGAGGAATATTTAAAATCAGGGTCAAATTATATTATAAGGGGTGAAGGTGAAAAAGCAATTTGTGAATTAGCAAAGTGCATTGAAGAAGAAAAAACACCTTACAATGTTAAGAATGTCGGATTTCTAGACATTAATAATAATTTAGTTTTAAATGATATGGAATGTTTAAATGATGATTTAGATTCATTACCTTTTCCAAGTAGGGATACTTTGGATATTGTTCTTAAGAAAAAATCATCAGTTAATATGGTTACTGCTAGAGGATGTTCTGGGAATTGCGAGTTTTGTTCAGTTATTTCTTTTTTTAGATTAAGCGATGGAAAAGTATGGAGAACAAGAAGTATAAAAAACATAGTTGATGAAATAGAATTATTGGCTAATAAAGGTGTTAAACTTATAAAAATCGTAGATGATTCATTTGTTGACGGAATACGTGATGAGAAGTGGTGTAAAGATTTTGCTGATGAAATAGAAAAAAGAAATATTAAAGTAAAGCTAAGAGGTCAAATAAGGGCGGATAAAGTTACTGATTCAATTTTATATGATTTAAAAAGAGCAGGATTTTTCTCTTTTGCCTGTGGTATAGAAAATGGTTCTCAAAGTGCTTTGTTAAGGATGAATAAAAAAGCTACATTAGAAGATAATAGAAGAGCATTAAATTTATTTAAAAAGTATGATTATATTGTTCAAATGGGATATATATTATTTGACAATGAAACAACATATCAAGAGTTAGTAGAAAACTATCAGTTTATGTTAGATAACGATTTTGCCATTACTAAAGGAATTTTTTCAGAAATGTTTTCTGCTGAAGGCACTAAATTTAATGCAAGACTGCGCAAAGAAAGTAAATTAGAAGAAGGTGATTTTATTTCTAATAACAATAAATATGTAATTGATGATATTATAGTGAACAAAATTTATTATGTGCTTAAAAAGTGGCATAAGAGTCATTGCGAAATATATGATATGACCATCGATCCATTAACAGCGCCAAAGGCAATATCAGATGATGCAATGCAAGAATTTTATAATTATGCGATTAAGTTAAAGAAATTGGATTTAATTATATTTAAAGATTTGTTATTAAAAATTAAAAATAATCCTAATTTTGATGTGAGTCAGTACATTGATGATTTTATTGAGAGGACAAAACCAAAATATGAAGAAGTTGAACAAAATGTCAAAAGATTATATAAAAAGAATAAAATGTCTTATAATGCTGATTCTAATCCATTTATTTAATATAATAATAAAAATAATTTGATTACTATACAAAATGATTAATAATTTATGATATAATAAAATAGGTAATAGGTTTAAATTATTACCAAGGAATGAAATGGAGGAAAAAATGGAAAAGGTAAATGCTAATGATTATTTAGGAAAGGAAGTAATTGTTGAAATTGATAGGCAACTAGGAACTAGGCATCCAAAGCATGGATTTATGTATATGATAAACTATGGATTCGTGCCAAATACGTTAAGTGGTGATGGGGAAGAATTAGATGCCTACTTAATTGGAGAATATGAACCTGTTGAAAAAAGCAAAGGTAAGGTAATTGCAGTAATTCATAGGACAAATGATGATGATGATAAATTAATTGTTTCAAAAGATGGCAAAGAGTATTCTGATGATGCAATTAGAGCATTGACTGAATTTCAAGAAAGATTTTTTGAATCAGTTATAATAAGATAGATATATGTTTGAAGGGGGATTGAAAATGGAAGCCTTAGAATTAACAAAAGAAAAAGAAAAGCTAAGTCAAACTATTGAAATTATAGGTAAAATTTTAAATGATGAAAAAATTGATTTGAATAATTTATATGATAATTTTATTGGTGATAGAGAAGAATTATGGAGAATTGCTGATAGAAAAAAACTTCATATTAGTAATTTAGAAGTTGCGTTAGATAAACCATATTTTGCTAGAATAGATTTTACATCTGAAAATGATGGCAAAACAAGTACGATTTATATTGGCAAAAATGGTGTTATGAAAAATACTGACATTGTAGTTACTGATTGGAGAGCTCCTATAAGTTCTCTTTATTATAATTCTGAAGTTGGAGAATGTAGTTTTGAAGCACCAAATGGCATAATAAAAGGAAATATGTCTTTAAAACGTCAATATGAAATAGAATCTGGTAAATTACAAGAATATTTTGATGTTGATTTAGTATCACAGGATAGCTTACTTCAAAAATATCTTAATAGCAATAATGATGCAAGACTAAAGAGTATAGTTTCTACAATACAAAAAGAACAAAACGATGTTATTAGAAAAAAAATATCAGATAATATAATTGTACAAGGTGTAGCGGGATCAGGTAAGACGACTGTTGCATTACATAGAATAGCTTATTTAGTATATAGCTATATAAAGAATATCAAACAAAATCAATATTTAGTAATAGGACCTAATTCTGTGTTTTTAAAATATATTAGATCCGTTTTACCAGAATTAGATGTTAGTGGTGTTGAACAATTAACCTATGAAGGATTTGTAAAAAATTGTATTAAGGAATCTATTAATATTAATTCTTCTGATAAAAAGGTTTCTCAAAGTATTTCAGGTAAAAGAATTACTGATGTTGACAAGTTTAAATGTTCTATGAAGTACCAAAAGATGTTAGAAAAATTTATGAATTTATACTTTTATAGTATTACATCAAATTCGCTATTGTTAGGTGATTTTGAAGTGCTTTCAAAAGAAAGAATAACGGAAATATTTCGTAGCACAGAGAGTAGTTTTTCAAATAATTTAAGTAATAGAATCGATAATGCGATTGAAAGAATATGCAGATATATTGATGAAAATCGAGATGAAATATTATCTAGATATAGTGAATATTCATATGAATTATTTAAAAATGCAGTAACAGATGTCGAAAAAAATAAAATGAGAAATCTATTTGCAAAAGATAGAACTGAAATATTAAAAAATTGTAGAAGTTTAATAAGAAAATATTTTAACAAATCAAAAGCTGAAGCAACAAAACTATATAAACTATTTATAAGTACTATTTTTGACTTTGATATATATCACTATGATAAATTGAGTGAATTAAAAAAGGAAACAACGAAGAACATTAAAAGCAATTCTTATGATTTTGAAGATTTAGCTGCTTTACTATATATACAATTATTAATTTCACCAAATAAAGATTACGAGAAAATAAAACATGTTGTAGTTGATGAGGCCCAAGACTTAGGAGAATTTAATTTTTTCGCTCTAAAAAAAGCATTGCCATCTGCTACTTTTAGTATTTTTGGAGATTTGGCACAATCTATATATGACTATCGTAGTGTAAATAATTGGGATGAAGTTAATAATACAATGTTTAATAATAATGGTAGTGTAATTACCTTTAATAAAAGTTATCGTACAACTGCTGAAATAATGGATGTTGCTGACGATGTTGCTGAAAGTATTGGCTTAGAACGCTCTGATTTGGTTGCAAGGCATGGTGATGATGTTAAATTTACTGCGGTTGAGCATGATAATAATATTCCTAACTTTATTGCACAAAAAATTTGTGAGTATAAGAAGAAAGGATATAAGAGTGTTGCTATAATAAGTAAAACAAATTTATTGTCAAATTATATAAATGATGATTTAGCTGCTTTAGGTGTTGCTATACCGAATATTAGTGAAAATGATGACTTGAGCGATGATAAATTTAGAGTTTGTACTATATCAAATCAATTGGCAAAAGGATTAGAATTTGATGCTGTAATTATTAATAATCCAAATGAAAATATTTATTCTTCTGATAGTAATCTTGATATGAAACTATTATATGTAGCAATAACAAGAGCATTACATGAATTAGATATTGTTTATTCTGGTAAGTTGACTAGGCCATTAGAAAATCATTTAAAAAAAAACAAAGGTAAACAACTAACTCTAACAAGATAAAAATATTAATAATAAAATTGTTAATATTTATTGCAGTGTATAAAAAAAATATGATATATTTTAACATGATTTAACAAGTATTGATTAGAGCAAATAAAAAAATTAAAAATCCCTAAAGATAGGATTGAATAACCTATCACTTTTTATTAAATCAATAATTTATGTTGTAAAAAGTATAATCCCATTTGATGATTATAAACAAAAGTTCGTAAAAAGGGGTTGACAAATGAAAAAATAGGTGTATAATATTAGGCCATGTGAGGAGATATAAGCAATTAATTGTGAGCTATCTCGGGTAAAAATGCCTACACAATTCTAAAAAATTGGAGTCACAAATATATTATTTGTGGCTCTTTTATCAGGCCACAAAGAGGAGGAGGAAAGAATATGATAAAATTAGACGACTTTACAGCAGAAGATTTAATAAATGTTTCATTAGATTATAGATGTGGAAGAGAAAAAATTGATGGCATATATGAATTATATTCTCTACTTCGCAAAAATGGACTTGAAAATGCGAGTGCAGCCGATTTAAAGAGAATTCGTGAACTTTTACCGTTATTAGATAGAAAGTTTGCAGATACTGAAAAAAGAATTTCTAATGCAAATGAAAAAGGTAAAAATCCACAAATATATACTTTTGAAACACTAAAAGAAGCCAAAGTCGATGATGAAACAATTAGTAAAACTGATAAATTTAACAAAGGTGATGTACTACTCTTTAGAAACCCTGCTAGACTATATGGTTTTAAAAACTATCGTTTGGGTATGTTAACGATGGAAGAAATTAAGAATCGATTAGGAAGGCTTGATTTGGGAAAACTAGATAATGCTTTTGTTGCTAGTGTTAGGGATTTCGGTCATTCAAGTATTCCTAGACTAGTTAACTCCATAAATGCATATGATAAACAGTTAGCTAGAGTTTATAGAGAAACAGGTAATAGAAGTAGAGGTGTAAACTTATTAGAGGTTGATAAGAAAGAAAAACAAGAAATAGTAAGAGATAATATTCGTGAAATGACAGAATTATTAATAGATTCTGGAACTGAATATGTATGGGGAGAACTATCTGATGCAGATAAGTTTAAAATGTATAAAGCAGTAACTGGATCAAGAAGTTATGAATCTTTAAAAATATACGAATACTTACTAAATATGTTTGCTAATTATACAACTTTAAATCAGTTAAAACAGGGAGCTACTAAACCTAAAACATTAAGAAAATTTATTGTTAAATAGTTTTACTAGGATACAAGTTTTATCATTTGATAGAACTTGTATTTTAATTTATTATTGTGTGAGGAGATATAAACATCTAGTCTAGCTATCTCGGGGTAATATCCTACACGTACTAAAAGTACGGAGTCACTTTCTTATTATTTATAAGAAATACTCTGTACTTTTTTCTATTATTACTTAAATTATGGTATAATGGAATTAAGAATAAACGATATGAAAGAAGGAAATAAGATGAATAAACCAGAATGTTTAAAAAGGGGAGATAAAGTCGCAATAGTGAGTTTATCAAGAGGATTACTTGGAATGCCTTCTTGCAAACATGAACTTGATATTGCTATTAAAAGGTTAGAGAATTATGGATTAGTACCAGTTATAATGCCTAATGCTCTTAAAGACATGAAATATATTGAAGAACATCCTGAAGCAAGAACAGCAGATTTAAAGAAAGCATTTATGGATTCTGATATTAAGATGATAATTACCGCTATTGGAGGTATTGATACATATAAAACTATTCCATATCTAATGGAAGATGAAGAATTTATTAATGCAGTTAGGAATAATCCTAAAATATTTACAGGTTTTTCTGATACTACGAATAATCATTTGATGTTAAATAGATTAGGATTATCTACTTTTTATGGTCCATGTTTACTTATAGATATAGCAGAATTAGACAATGAAATGCTACCTTATACCAAAGAATACTTTGAAAAGTATTTTAAGAGTGAAGATGGTTTTGAAATTAAATCTAGTCCTATATGGTATAGTGATAGAAAAAGTTATGGACCAGAGGAAATTGGTAAACCAAGAGAATTTTATAATGAAGTGCATGGATTTGAAGTATTAAATGGTAGGGGTACTGTTACAGGAAAACTTTATGGTGGTTGTATAGAAAGTATATATGATGCATTTACGGGAAATACATATTCTGATGAACCATCTGTATATGAAAAATATCATATCTTTCCAACAGAAGAAGAATGGAAAGAGAAAATATTATTTTTAGAGACTAGTGAACTTATGGCAACACCAGATGAACTTGAGAAAATGTTAATGGAATTTAACAAGAGAAATATTTTTAATTTAGTAAAAGGACTTATTGTAGGTAAACCAATAGATGAAAAATATTATGAAAAATATAAAGATGTTTATAGAAAAGTATTTAGTGATTTAGATACACCAGTACTTTATAATGTTAACTTTGGACATAGTGTACCAAGATGCATTATTCCTTATGATAGAGAATGTACTATTGACTACGATAATAAGAGAATATTTATTAATGAATCTATTTTAAAACAATAAAATGAAGGAGGTAAATTCATGAATTTGTATTTAAGAGAAATTAATAAAAATGATAAAGATGAAATATTATCTATGATAAGTGAAATAAATAATAGTAATGATTATGAAAAATTTGAAGGATTAAGTAATATTAAAAAGGTTGATAATGACAACTTTGATGATTTTTTAGTAGAATTAGAAAATAATAAAAATATGAAATTATATAAACCACATTTAGTTGATCAAAGTACATTTGTCTTAGTTGATAATAATAATCATATTTATGGTGGAACTAATATTAGACATGAATTAAATGATAATTTACTAAGGCATGGTGGTAACATTGGATATTTAATTAGGCCATCTGAAAGAGGAAATGGATATGCTACTTTAATGCTAAAATTAGCATTAGAAAAATGTAAAGATTTAAATATTCATAAAGTATTAATTACTTGTAGAGAAGAAAATATTGCTTCTGCTAAAGTAATTGAAAGTAATGGTGGAATATATGAAAGCAGTTTGTATATTGAAGAAAAAAATGAAACATATAGAAGATATTGGATAAATATAAAATAAAAGGAAGTGATATTTATGGCAAATTTAATAGTGGTATCTGGACCTCAAGCAGTTGGTAAGATGACTGTAGCAGAAGAATTAAAGAAAAGAATAGGATACTCATTAATGGTTAATCATGATAGTATAGAAGTATCTGATAAAATATTTGAAAGAGGATCAGATGCTCAAAAAGAATTAAATAAATTAATAAGAGAAAATGTTTTTGATTTAGCAATTAGATATAATATAAATATGATATTCACGTTTGTTACAGCATTTAATGAACAAAGTGATTTAGATTATCTTAATAATTTAAAAAATATGTTTGAAAGTACAGGAGGTAATTTCTATTTTGTTGAATTATCTGCGGATGTTGAGACGAGATTAGAAAGAAATGTTACGCCTCATAGATTGGAAATGAAACCTACTAAAAGAGATACTGAATGGACAAAAAATGATATATTAAAAACAATGGAAAAATATAGATTAAATTCAAATGATGATGAAACAATATGTGATAATCATCTTAAAATAGATAATACTAATTTATCTCCTAATGAAGTAGTAAATATTATAATGGAAAAATTTAACTTATAAAAAGAGGAAGTGATTAGTATGAAGAATATAATAGAAGTAAAAAATCTATCAAAAGATTATAAATATAAAGTAAAAAATGAAAATAAGGGCTTTTTATATAATTTATTTAATGAACAAGAAAAAGTTATTAGAGCAGTTAATGATATTTCCTTTAATGTCAAAGAAGGAGAGACTGTTGCTTTTATAGGACCAAATGGAGCAGGTAAATCCACTACGATAAAGATGCTTACTGGTATTTTATATCCTACTAATGGTAATATAAAAATATGTGGATTAACACCAATAAAAGATAGGAATGCTCTTGCTTATAAAATTGGTACAGTATTCGGTCAAAGAAGTCAATTGCTACCTAATTTACCTCTTACAGAGAGTATGGAAATGTTTGGCGTAATGTATGATATGGATAAAGATTCTGTTAATAAAAGAATAGAAGAGTTATCAGAATTATTTGATTTGAAAGAGTTTATTCATCAGCCAGTTAGAAAGCTTTCTTTAGGTCAAAGAATGAGAGCCGAAATTGCTACATCTTTAATACATAGTCCTAAAATAATATTCTTAGATGAGCCTACGATTGGATTAGATGTTGTATCTAAAAAGAGTTTAAGGGATTTATTACTTAAAATTAATAAAGAAGAGAAAGTAACTATCTTTTTAACAAGTCATGATACAGAAGATATTCAAAGTATATGTGAAAGATGCATAATAATAAATCATGGTAAAATTATTATTGATACATCTACAAAACAATTAATTAATGATTATGTAAAGAATAAAAATATTATAATTACTCCTAATGTGGAATTTACAGAATATCCTAAATTATCTGATGGTATGAGCTATATTAAAAAAGATAAAAACCAAATAATAGTAGGAGTAGATACAGAAGTAATTCATACACAAAAAGCATTACAAGAATTAATTAAACATTTTGATATTGATGATATTAATATAGATAATGAATCACTTGAAAGTATTATAAGAGGTATCTATGAAAAAGATTAGATTTGCGTCTACTGTTACAAAAATATTTATGAAAAATCAGATGCAAGATAAGACTAATTTATTATTAGATGTTTTTAATATGGTGTCAAGATGCTTAATTGTCTTCTTACTATATCATTATATATTTAAATTAAATGGTGGCACTATTAATGGAGTAGATTATAAGACTACTATGTGGAGTATGTTTATATATTTCTGTATTATGATACTGAATATTAGAAGATTAGACAGTATTATCATGAACGAAGTTAGAAGTGGTAATGTTGAAATGTTTATGAATAAACCTACTAACTACTTAACAATATGTTTTTTTAGAGTTATTGGCCAAGGAATATTTTCATTTTTATTTATAAGTATACTTGGAATAATAATGATGATTATTTTGGTAGGTATTCCTAACTTGAATCTTGGGGTATTTATTCCGACATTTATAATAACATTGTTTTTAGGTCAAATACTTGGATTGTTAATATATGGATTAATAGGAATAACAGCCTTTTTTATCCAAAATATAAGACCTATCCACTGGGTTGTTGATAAGTTAGTTATGGTACTAGGAGGAAGTTATTTGCCAATATCAATGTTTCCAAAAGTTATGAAAGTATTTGCTTTTATAAGTCCATTTGGAGCTATTAATTTTGCATCTAGTACTGTATATGATTCTTGGAATAATGAATTTATTATTAGAATTGGTCTTCAATTATTTTGGATAGTAGTTTTTGGAATATTACTAAGTTTTGTATATAAAAAATCTAAAGAGAAAGCAATGATAAATGGAGGTTAATTATGAGTAGTATAAAATTAGCATTATTAAATATAAAGAAAAATTTTAAAAATGAAAAAGAACTTAAAAGCTCATTTATTATTTCTGTAATTGGTATGGCAATTAATAATATATCATTTTTAGTATTATGGTATTATTTTGGTAAGACAGTTGGAGAATTAAATGGATGGAAGCCAATGGATATTTTTGGATTATATGGCTTTGGTACTACTTCTTTTGGATTAGTTGTCGCATTATTTGATGGTGTATTTAATATTCCAACTTATATAAGCAGTGGTAACTTTGATAAATATTTATTGACTCCTAAAAATATATTAATGAAAGTTTCAACCTCGGCAATATCAACTAGTGCAGTAGGAGATTTTCTCTTTGGTGTTATTTGTTTTGTAGTATTTGCTATTAATAGTAAATTAACTCTTATGCAAATACTATTATCGATATTATTAATAATTATATCTTCAATTATTTTTTATTCATTTTCATTAATATGTATGAGTATTTCGTTTTATTTAATGGATGGTCATAATGTTTCACAAGGATTTTACAATATATTTGTAAGTAACTCTTTATATCATGGTGGAGCCTTTACTGGTGCGCTTAGAATAATATTTATATTTGTGGTACCATCACTCCTATTGGGAGCAGTACCAGTAGAAATTGTAAAGAATTTATCAGTACCTAGTTTACTAATGATATTATTATTAACTATTTTTTGGTTAGTATTATCAGTAATGTTCTTTTATAAATCATTAAGGAAATATGAAAGTAATAATTTATTTGGATTTGGTAGTTAGAAGGAAGTGAATAATTGTGATTGGAATAAGTGTAGCGGCTCAAAAGGAGTGGAAAGTGGTATTAGATTATTATCATAAAGATATTGATAAAATAGATAAGTATCCTTATGGAGAATATTTCTATGAAAAAATAAATGGTAAAGATGTAATATTTTATAGATGTGGAACTAGAAAGACTAAAGCTTCTGGTGCTACACAATATATGATAGATAAATTTAATCTAAATAAAATAGTTGTAATAGGTACTTGTGCTGGAGTAGATGAAAAATATAAATTATTAGATATTTTTCTTCCTAATAAAGTTGTACAAGTAGATTGTACATATTTAGAACAAGGGGATTCCTTTAAAGAGGATTTTATTGTAGACATTAATTTAGATGAATATATTTTTAATTATAATACATGTATAATTGGTTCTTCTGATAAACCTATGATACATAAAGAAGTATGCGATTTAATGTGTAATAATAATTTGACTGTAATTGATATGGAGAGTGCTCCTATTGGATATATTTGTAAAGTTAATGATATAGAGTGTGTTATAATAAAGGGTATAAGTGATTTTCCAGGTAAATACGATTATTTAGATGAAAATCAATTTAATGAATATGTTGTTAATATACCTAAAGTTATGAATAGAATTATAGATGAATATTTGGAAAAAGTGATATAGGAAGTGAGAGTATGATAAAATTAGTAGAAGCAAATGAACAATATTTAGAAGAATATAAAGAAGCATATTTATTATCTTTAAAAGCTATTGAAGAGGGAAAAATAAAAAAACATGATTTGATGTTTATGAATTCTGATGAAGTGGATGTTATTCAGAAGATGAAAGATAGTAGAGATGTTTCTAAATTACCATCGCATTATGTTCCATCATATGATTATTTTTTAGTGGATGATGATAAATTTATTGGTGTAATTCACATTAGAATTAGACTAACAGAAAGATTATTGAGTTATGGTGGACATATTGGATATGGTATTAATCCAAAATATTGGAGACAAGGGTATGGAACTAAATTATTAAGACTTGGCTTAGAAAAAGCAAAAGACTTAGTAGAGGATTCTAAAGTACTTGTGACTTGTGATGATGATAATATTGGATCTGTTAAAATAATTGAAAAGAATGGTGGAATTTTAGAAAATAAAGTTACAAATGTTGATAGTGATGAAACATTTGTAACTAGAAGGTATTGGATAAATAATTAGAAAAATATAAGTGAGGTAATTTAAATGGATAATATAATTATAAGAAAAGCCACTACTGATGATATTGATAGTGTAGCTAGACTTCATGTTAAAAGTTGGAAAGATACTTATTCGGGTATTGTTTCTAAAGAACATATTGATAATATGGTTAATAATATTGATAAAAGAATTGAAAGAATGCATAATGAATTTAATTTAAGAACTATGATAGTGGCTACTATCAACAATAAAATAGTAGGATTTGCTGAGTATATAGATAGTAATAAGTATTCAAGTGACTATGATGTAGATTGTGAACTATGTGGATTATATATTGATAAAGAATACCAAGGAAAAGGTATTGGTACTAAATTATTTAATTATATTGCAGATTCCTTTGTTAAATTAGGAAAAGAAAAAATGATAGTGTGGTGTCTTGAAGATAATATACCTGCTATTAGATTTTATAATTTAGTAAATAAAGGTGGAAAACCTGAGTTTATAAAAGAAGCTAAAATAGGTGATAAACTTTACAATGAAGTGGGATTTATTTATAATTTGAGAAGATAATACGATTAAGAAATAATTTGGAGGTTTGTATGACAGATTTTGATAAGATTAGAGAGTATTATAGTGAATTTAATGAAGATGAAAGGTTAGTAAATGATAATAGTGGTAGATTAGAGTTTGAAATGACAATGAGAATATTGGATAAATATCTACCACAATCTGCAACTGTATTGGATCTTGGAGGGGCAACAGGAGTTTATACATTTCCACTTGCAGAAAAAGGATATAAAATGTATTTAGGAGATTTGTCAGATAGATTGATTGAAATTGCAAAGGAAAGGGCGAATAAAGTTAATAATCCTAATATTATATCTTGTGATGTAGTAAATGCAACAGATTTAAAAATATATGAAAATGATAAATTTGATGTTGTTTTATTATTTGGGCCATTATATCATTTGTTAGATAATGAAGAACGACAAATGTGTATTAAAGAGGTATATAGAGTATTAAAAAAAGGTGGATTAGTATTTGCTAGTTTTATTCCTTACTTATCTGGTAGTGTTGCAATTATAGATAGATATTTTAGGCATCCAGAACAAGTAAATGTTGATAATTTAAAAGAAGTATTTAATTCTGGAAAATTTAATAATGCTACTAATAAAGGCTTTCAAGAGGGATATTATCCCAATTCAAATGAAATAAGAGACTTATTTAGTAGTAATAATTTTGATATGATTTCTATGATGTCAATAAGAGGTATTGGCTATGAAAAAGAAGATAAATTATATAATATTTCTGAAAAAATCATATTTGATGAAATTATAAATATTATAGAAAAAACATCTGGTATGAAAGAAATAATTGAAACTTGCGGACATGCTATGTATATAGGGAAAAAGTAGAAAATTAAATATGCGTTAAGTGATGGTGATAGCAATGAATAAATTAGCAATAAAAATAGAAGAATCTATTTACTTAAATAATGAATTAGAAAAGTATTTAGATACATTAGATGGTGTTATTTCATCTAAAGTAGATGTTGATAATGATAATATATATATTGAATATGATTCTTCTATTATTTCATTAAAGGTATTAAAAACTGAATTAATAATGTATCTTGATATTAAGAAGATACCATCTATTCTTGCTTTTGATAAACATACTGAGAATAATATTAAAGATACTATTGTTATAAAAGATTTATGCTGTGAATACTGTTTAAAAGGCATGATAGAAGAACTATTAGAAATAGATGGAATAGAAAGCGCTTATACTGATTTTGATTATCATAATAAAAAAAATGTAAATATTTTTATTACTTATAATGATAAGATTATTAATAAAGAAGAGATAAATGAGATAAGTGATAAGTTTAATAAGGTTTAAAATAAAGAAAAGATGTTATTATATGAATTATAAAATTAATATTTAATGTGAAAAAAATACTAGTGAAGAATATAGTAATTTAACTACTATATCTTTTTTATTAGATTTTATATTATTATTTTAAAAAATATTATTGACAGAGTATATATTATATGATAAATTTTTTGTGCTAGGAATTGTATTTAAAAAAATATATTTTTTGAAAGGGTAATGATACATGAGTAAAGATAATATTAAAACTGAAATTGTAGTGAAAGAACAAAAAATTAGTATTTTAAGAATTGATAATAAAGAGTATATTTCACTTACTGATTTAGCGAGATATGCAAATCCAGAAGAACCGAAAATCCCTGTTTATGCTTGGATGAGAAATAAAGATGTTTTAGCTTATCTTGGTTTGTGGGAACGATTGAATAATGAAAATTTCAAAGGTCACGAATTCGAGACCTTTGAAAGTGAGGCTGGAAAAAATAGTTTTTATATGTCACCACAAAAATGGATTAAAGAGACAAATGCGATTGGCATTATTTCCAAATCTGGTAATAATGGTGGGACTTATGCTAGAAGTGATATTGCATTTGAATTCGCCAGTTGGCTTTCTCCGGAGTTTAAATTATATGTTATACAAGAGTTTCAAAGATTAAAGAAAAATGAAGCATATCAAAATAAAATTGATTGGCATGCTAATAGAGTTTTAGCAAAAGCCAATTATTTGGTTCATACTGATGCTATAAAGAATTATATTGTTCCTACATTAACGGAAAAGCAAAAAAAATATGTATATGCAGAAGAAGCTGATGTTTTAAATGTTGCTTTATTTGGTATGACTGCTGGAGAGTGGAGAGAAAGTAATCCAGAAGTAGCTGGTAATGGTAATATTAGAGATTATACCGATTTACTTCATTTAGTAATATTAAATAATTTAGAAAATATTAATGCTGAATTAATTGAAATGGATATTCCACAAAGTGAAAGACTTATAAGATTAAATAATGTTGCAAGAAGGCAAATGGAATTGTTAAAGAATAATAAATCGTTTAATAATCTCGAATATATAGAAAATAAAGTTATTGAAATGAAGATGATTAGTAAGTAACATTTTTACTAACCAAAATAAACACTATATAAGTGAAAGGCGAAAAAGATGGACAAAATATTTGATGAATATTATTATAAGATATATTATTGGGCTATTAAGAAGACTAATAATAGGGAAGACGCTGAAGACTTAACTAATAATGTTTTTGTAGCTATCTTTGAATATTTTAATGAAAATATTAGTATTGATAAAATAGATAATTTAATATGGAAAATTGCTCATAATATATGGTATTTGCTCTTAACTTTTTAGATATTGTTCTATATGTTGAGACTCCTGGAGTTATAGAAGATAATTCTAATTTTGATGAGGAAAAATATTTAAAAGAGGTATTTGAACGAATGCGTTCAATATAAAATAATTATATTAATAGAGGTTATCTTATGATAAAAATAAATGATAAAGAATATAATAAATATAATATTAATATATCATGGGGAAGCTTTTCATCTACTTTAATGGGGAAAAAATAAATGGTATATCGTCATTTATTAAGTTTAATATTAATGATAGTATTTTAATAGGATTAGAACTTATATTTTCTAAAGAAATGTTTATGGAGACTTTTATTGATGAAAAAGTAGATATTACTAGATATTTAACAGATATTACATATGAAGATAATAATGGTTGGATTTCAATTATTATTGGTAATTATACGTGCTATATAACTAGAATTAATGAAAAAAATTTTATACTTAATTTTTATGTTGATTATGATGATTTTGATGTACTTAATATTACTATTAATATGGATATATTAATTCTTTAAATGAAGAATAAAATTTTTATAATGGAATATTCTACTAGAAGATTTCCGCGGATTAACTTGTTAATCCGTTAGCGAAGCGGTTAATAATAAAATACTAATCTTTTTTGATTAGTATTTTTTCTAATAAACTGACAATTAAATACATGAGATAAGAAACAATCATTAAGAT
>CACZPQ010000089.1 GCA_902783185.1 uncultured Erysipelotrichaceae bacterium | reverse complement strand
AGGAAGATTTACATAATAGTCTCTTGGAATTGAAGTAAGTAGTATTTTTTTACTTACCGGATCTACTGTTATAATCATATTTACATCGGTATTTGTAACATTATCGATACTACCATAGGCATCACCACCAGCAACATAAATATTAAATGGTTTTCTAGTTATATCTACAACTTTTAATACTTCAGTATCGTTTTTCTTAATAGGTACTGATAAAGTATATAATTCTTTTAAGTTACTAGCGGTATCTTTAAGTTCATCATTAAATAGATTTTTAATTGATCCATTTATTAATGCGGCATCTATTTTATCATCATTTAAATCATCAAACATTGATATTGCATCTGTATATTTAGTAATGGTAGTTTCCACTTTTTTATCTAGTGTTTTAATTGCTTTATCACTATTTAATGAAGAATATACTCCAATAGACTTATCTTTTAAATCTTCTATTTTATCTATATTAGATTCCTTTTTGACCATGATATAGAATTCTTCTTTTTGAAATAATTCATTATTTATTATATCAATAAAACCAATAGTTTTACTTATATATCTAATACCCATACCAAATACTATATCAAATATAATAAATAGTACTATACAAAATATTTTAATAGATTTTTTTATATTTTTCTTAAAGACTAAGAAAGATAATAACAAATATAATATTATAAATATGGAATAAATTATTAGTAAATATTTTTCCGGAACCATACCTAGAGCATATAGCATTATTCCAAATACAACTGCTATTAAGATAGATATAATTGCTATTATATTGAATATTTTTTTATTATTACTTTTCGGTTTTCTTCTTTTACTTTTTCTACCCATATATAAATCTCACATCCATACTAATGAAATTATAACATATCTAGACCTTTTAGTCTAGTCAAAAAGTATTTTTATTATTGGTAAAATATGATTTTTTAGATAAAAAAAATAAAGTAATGCTTATTTTATATTACTTTATTTGCTCAAAATAGTATTTTAAATATATTAAACAATTATATAATCATTAATGATTTTTGCTATTTAAAAATTATTTTCACTTATATATAGTATTTATAGATATTTTTATTATACGTCATAAACCTTATCAATTGCCTTTAACTCATTAAAAGTATCTATCTCAACTATATCGCCTTCGTAGCAAGGCCTTATTGCTATTTGATAGTTCTTCTTGTAAACATCAAGTATAACCTGTTCCCAATACTTTTCTTTTCCACCAGGCATATTATATACTTTATCGATGTCTATTTCCATTTTTTTAGCATCTTCTTCTGTATAATAAGAAATTCCATACATCTGGTAGCAATTATAACCACCTATTTTTTCTTTAGTAATAATACCATTCTTAGTTTCTAAACACCAATCATCTGACATATCAACATATTTTCCCAAGAAATTGCTTTGATACTCATATTTTCTAATCAATTTAGAATTATATAGTAATAAATCTGATTCTAATACATAGCTATTAGCAAATTTGTCTTTAATTAGATATGCAGATGAAATATTATTGGCTTCATTATACTTTGCGTTATAGACAAATTTTATATTAGGGTATTTTTTTAATAATAATTCAAATTGTTCTCCTAGATATCCTGTTACAATAATAATCTCCTCTATCCCCGCTTTAACAACAGCATCTAAAAGTGTTTCAATAATTCTTTTTCCATTAACTAAAACAAGTGGTTTTGGTGTGTTTAGTGTTATTGGTACCATTCTAGAGCCAAAGCCTGCTGCTAAAAATATTGCTCTTTTTACTCTATACGGTTCTAATGCTTCCAACCCTTTTTTAGTTATTAGATTATTTTTATCTATATAATTGTATTCTAATAATTCCGATACTGTTTTATTAATAGTACCAAGGGATAAATTAGTGTTCTTTGCCAATTCCCTTTGCGATAATTTCATTTTATTTCTTTCAATTTCTAGTAAAATTTCAAATTGATTATAAGTTAATTTCATTTTTCTCATTTCTTCTACATTCCTTTCTATTTATTGAATAGATTGTTCCTTTTACTATAACATTGAGGCATAATATTATAAGTGATATAATAGCAGCTTCTCCAAGCATTAAATCACCTTCATAATTATTTATTAATAATGATAATGGCATTGTTTTGGTATTAAATAGAAATGTTACTGCTGATATTGTTATCATAGAATTAACAAAGAAATAAGCAATCATCTCCCTTATTGTTTTTCTTGTACAAGGAATTATTACATCTTTTACTACTCTAAACAATCCAATATTACATGTTTTAGCAACTGCTTCGTAATTCGGATTAACTTTTTGAAGAGCATTATATGCAATCAAATATGGTGAAGCAATAAAATGAATAATATTTACTAACACTAATATGAATAATGTATTATATACAAAGCTATTTCGAAAGGCAATCATATATGAAAGTCCTAAAACTATTCCTGGTATGGCAAGTGATACAATTGTCAAAATATGAACTAATTTTGAACTTTTACCTTTAATCCTTCCTGTAATATAAGCTGCAGAATATGCTATTATTGTACCTAATATTGATACTAATATTGATATTGTAAGTGAATTAAAAATATATTCACCTATATTATTACTTATGACATAATCAAAATGTTTTAAAGAAAAACTCCTATCCAGTACATAATTATTTATAAAAGCATAGTAAATGAATGATCCTGTCAGCATTATTACGAATATTAATATTAAATAAACAAAACAAGTTAATAAAATATCTCTTATTCCATTTTTTTCAATTTTATATTCTTTATTTTCAAATTCACCATTAGCGTAATCTTTAGTAAAATTATCAAATAAAAACGATATAACCGCTGGTATCAGCAAGAATAAGCCAATCATTGTTCCTTTGGAAAAATCTAATAATCCTATTACTTCTTTATATAGAAAGACAGGTAGTGTCAAGAATTTTCCACCCACTGCTAGAGGTACTCCATAATCAGTAAAAACCATCGTAAATACAGCAAATAAAGAAGATAGTAATGGTTTTTTCATATATACTAATGTTACTTTTTTGAATGTCTGCCACTTATTTAATCCTAATACTTTGGCACTATCATACATGTTATTATCAATATAATTGAAACCATCATCTAGCATTAAAAATGCAATTGGAAAGGAATATATTATTGAACCAACTATTATACCAGCACTTCCTATTATATTAAAATTTAGTGTTTTAGATATTATTCCGTTAGCTCCAAACAAATTAATCAATCCTAATCCATGTGATATTGAAGGTATTAACATCGGTAATGTTAAAAACACTTTTAGTATAGCGCGATGCTTTATTCTTGTTCTATTTAGAGCAAAAGCCAGCAAATAAGCAATTAATACCGAAACCATTGTTGCAACGGATGCTACAAACAATGAATTATTAAATGCTTCTTTGAATGATGCAGAACTAATTAAATTTCCAAAGTTTGACCACTGTACCCTAATAAGCATCATAAGCAACGGATAAAAGACTGTTACTATTAAAAAGATGAGAATAATAATACTTAATTTACTTCTTCTTTTCATTATAAATCAATTCCTGTACATTTTTCTATTGAACTTACTTTTTCGATTAAATGTTTTGTAACAAAATTTTTAACATATTCATTTTTGGGATGATTGAATATTACATTTGGTACATCCAATTGCTCAATATTTCCATCTCTCATAACCATAACTCTATCTGATAAAGAAAATGCTTCTTCTTGATCATGAGTTATATATATCATGGTTGTTTTTAGCTCTTTTTGTATACTTTTAAGTTCTTTTCTTAATACCAATCTATTATCTGCATCTAATGCAGACATTGGCTCATCAAATAATATAATATCTGGTTTTAATGCTAACGTTCTTGCAATTGCTACTCTCTGCTGCTGTCCTCCTGACAATTGATGTGGATATTTATTTATATGGTCCATCATATTTACCATTTTTATCATCTTTAAACTTTCTTTTTTTGCTTTGTCTCTATTCTTTAATTTTAAATTTAGGGCATACATTACATTTTGTAAGACAGTCATATTGGGGAAAAGTGCATAGTTTTGAAAAACTATGCCCATTTCTCTCTTTGATGGATCTTCTTTAGTAATATCGTGCCCATTTTTGATAATTTTACCAGATGTACAGTTTTCGATACCTATCAATATTTTCAATAATGTTGTTTTGCCACAACCAGATGGTCCCAATATTGACAAAAATTCTCCATCATTAACATCAAAACTTATACTATTTAGTACAGTCCGATTATTATAGATTTTTTTTAAATCTTTGATTTCGAGACTAACCATTAACTTCTCCCCATCTTTCAGTTAATTTTTCCTTTGTTTCAATACTATCTACGCCAGTCATATCAGCATCTTTTAAATTTTCAGGATAATTTTTTACTTTGTTTTCTTGGTTTTTCAAAATGACATCTGGCATATAATTTTCTTTATCGTATTTTCCAAAATCATTAATTAACCATTCAAAAACTTTTTTAACATTTTCTTTTTTTTCTTTTCCTTTAATAATTCCACATGATGTTGTATTATATGGTGAACCTGTTTCTAATTCAACGATACTAACATCATATCCTTCATTGATTGCCTCTACTCCTTGAGCAGTCATACCCATTGCAATAGCAATTTCTCCTTGCTTTAATAAGTTAGTTGGTCCTGAACCTGAAGTTGTAAACTCTCTTAAATTATTCTTTAATTTTTTAAAATATTCAATTGCGTTATCTTCTCCCATAATATTTACTGCATTCAAAAAGAATCCATACCCTGTTCCTGAAGTCTTTGGATCAGGCATTGCTATTAAATTCTTATACTCTGGTTTCAACAAATCATCATAAGTCTTTGGAACACTTAAATTGTGCTCTTTTAAGTATTTGTTATCGACAATCAAATTCATTGTATATTTAACCCATGTTAAATACTTATCTGAAGTATTTATTCCATCTAAATAAATACTATCATCAAAATATGACAAATCTGCAAATGAATTTTGAACATTAACCATATGTGCAGTTTCTAAATCTAATACAATGTCTGCCTCTACTTTTTCTCCTTCATTTTTTATTTTAGCAGCGCTATTGCCAGTTGCTATATACTGTACCACTACATTGATGTCAGGAAATTCTTCTTTTAACTGTTTCTTTAGTTCTTGGTTTCTTTCTTCTTCCATTGATGTGTAAATAACTACTCTATTTTTACTGTTAGAGCATCCAGTTAAGCATACTATCATAATTACTAGTAATATTGCCATTATTTTTTTCATTTTGTTCATTCCTTTCTCGTGAATATGTTCACATTTATAATTATATCACTTTTTTTGAACATTTCAATATATATTTACTTTTTTACAAAAAGTATTTTTATTATTGGTAAAATATGTTTTTTTAGATAAAAAAATAAAGTAATGCTTATTTTATATTACTTTATTTGATCAAAATAGTATTTTAAATTATTAATTGTAGTATATGTTACTATTACAAATCTATGTAATTTAAATTTATTACTACCAACATGAACTAAGTCATCGCCATTAACTGTATCTCCTATAAAAGCCATAGTAAAACCTGCTTCTTTTAAGTTTTCTATAGCATAATCATTATATTCGTAAAATGGATACGCTATATATGTACTTCCATTTAATTCTTCTCTACTTTGTCTTAAATCTTCTTGTATCTTTTCTTTTGGCCAACATTTTATAGCTCCTCCTTGTCCTCCTGGACACTCTCCTGTATTATGCATATTATGAGTATGGGAATGTAGTTCAATATAGTCTGTTTTATAGTATGATTCTGCATCATACCAGGCGGTTATTAGAAATATTGTAGCATACATTTTATATTCTGATAGAAGATCTACAGCTATTTTATCTCTTCCTCCATCATCTATTGTAATTAAAACACTTTTAGGTAAATTTATTTTGCCATCTATGTAGTATTCTAATTCTTTCATTTTTAATGTTAAAATATTATTGTCTCTGAAAAAGTTTAACTGTTCGATAAATTGTGATTTAGGGTGACATATAACAGTAGGACAACTATCATTTGGATCATTTTCATCATAGAAAGCATGGTAGTTTAGTACTCCTACTCCTGATGAATTATTT
>CACZPQ010000088.1 GCA_902783185.1 uncultured Erysipelotrichaceae bacterium | reverse complement strand
TGGATTATATAATAGTGATGGAGTTACATGTTATAATACTTCACAAAAAGTAACAAATGGATGTGAAATAACCATAAATTCAAATTCATCGTATACAACAGGAAGATCAGGTACAAGTAATGCTTGGAATACAACATCTGGTTTTACTGCTTCATCAAGTGGAAATCAATATGGAGTATATGACATGAGTGGTGGTTCATGGGAGTATGTTATGGGAAACAGAAGTAATACAAACAATAGTGTATATACTACTCAATCATCTGGATTTACAACACAGCCAGAAAGTAAATATTTAGATATATATGGAGCATCATCATCAAGTACAGATCATGCAAAAGGAAAACTAGGAGATGCCACAAAAGAAACATTAAAAACATTTGGAAATACATCAGGTGGATGGTACTCCGATTACGCGTACTTCGTTGAGTCCTCGTATTCTTGGTTCGTACGCGGAGGCAATTACAGCCTTGGTGCCTTTGCAGGTGCGTTCTTTTTCAGTAGGTACACGGGTGAAGCGAACACCAACGATTCGTTCCGCGTCGTCTTGTCTGCACAATAGAATTTTAATCTAAAACAATAAGCATTCTTAAAAATAATACTAATCCAATAATAACATAGTTAATCTATGTTATTTTTTTTATTTCATTAATAAATATAGAAGGATTATACTTATCAACAAGTAAATAAACATAACTTTTAGTTCTTGTTAAAGCAACATAAAATAATCTACGTTCTTCTGAATAAGGATAATCATCCTTGTTTTTTAATATAT
Source organism: uncultured Erysipelotrichaceae bacterium (assembly GCA_902783185.1). Classification (GTDB taxonomy): domain Bacteria; phylum Bacillota_I; class Bacilli_A; order RF39; family UBA660; genus RUG12834. The sequence continues at coordinate 1,470 of CACZPQ010000088.1, read as the reverse complement.
CTAGTAATTCATCATCTTTTATTTTTGATGGTATTCCATACATATCATTTACTAAATTGAGAATAATTACTATATCACTTTCTAATCCTTTAGATGAATGAATAGTCATATATTTTAAATTATGTTTAATATTTGGGATATATAAATTATTATTAATTAGTCTATAACCACTAATATATTTATTTATATCAAAATTATTTCTACCTAGTATTAGTATTTCTTTATCTAATGGCAATGTTTTTATTAAATCTATTAATACATTTTTTATGTTTTTATATTTGATAATATTTATAGGATTATCTATATGAATATTACTAATTAAATTCTTTTTAATTTGATTAGGATTTTTCATAACAAAATGACCTGCAATATTTATTAATTCCTGAGAATTTCTATAAGTTTCATTTAAATAGTATATTTTAACATTATCAAATTCATTTTTAAAATTAATAAATAATGATAAATCACAACCTTGAAATTTATATATTGATTGATAATCATCTCCTACTACACAAAGTTTTGCATTATTATTTAATACTATTGCTTTAATAAGATTAAATCTTAATAAAGAAGTATCTTGAAATTCATCAACTATTAATAGTTTATATGGTAGTTTTACTTTCTTATTATTAATATATGAAGTAGCAATTTCAATCATTTTATCAAAATCTAACTTATTTGTAGCACCTAATTCATTAATATATATTAAATAAATAAAGTATATAATTAATAATTTTTTCTTATATTTATTATTATTAAGTTCATTAATTAATTTATTTATTGAGTTATTTGCTTTCATATAATTAATAAACGAAATTATTGTTTTTTTAAATGATTTATATTCATCTGATTTTAAAATCTTATTATAATTATAGTTAGTTTTAAATAAATATATATTAAAAATATTATAAATGTACTTTAATAACAATTTATTACCAAAAGCTTTTGAATAAAAGAATTCATCTATTATATATTCTAATAAATCTTCATTAGCAATAGAATAATTCATATTTGATTTTTTTATTATATTTAATGATAATTTATGAAATGTATAAACATCGATATCAAGATTAGTAGCCTCTTTAATTTTATTTTTTAAACTATCTACTGCTTTATTAGTATATGTAATTGCACATATTTCATATGGTTTAATTAGATTATTATCAATCATATATTTAATTTTACCAACAATAGTAAGAGTTTTACCTGATCCTGCACCAGCAATAATCATTGAGATATTAGGATTATTTATTATTGGAATACTTTGTTCTTTACTTAGTATAATATTATTTACTTTTATATTCATATATAATTATTATTTATATTGTTAAGTATTCTCTAGATAGAATTCTTTTATCTGAAACATATTCCATAATAAAATGATTATCTTTCTTACATATAATTATTCCTATTGTTTTATCTTGATTTATTGTTTTTAAATTCTTATCTATATAATTCATATACGTTTCT
>CACZPQ010000087.1 GCA_902783185.1 uncultured Erysipelotrichaceae bacterium | reverse complement strand
ATTTGGATTTTCTCCAATATATCTTAGGTTATTATCTTCTGTACCATCATATGCTAATCCAGTATCACCAATTTCATCTGTAGATGTTGAATCACCACCACTTACTAATGCTTCTATTGTTGTAGCAATTGTTGGTGGTACAGCATCCTTTACTTCATTAACTCTAATTACTGTACTAAATTGTTTTCCTTTATTATCATCTTGATTATCATTTGTTTCTTTAAATGTTATTCTTAATGTATAATTATGTGTTTCTCCAGCTCTTAATAGATATGAATTTACTATCTTTGTATTTGTATCAGATATTTGTGTTTGTGCTACATTTGCTCCACCATCACTTGATGTTAATGTATATACTAAATCTGTTTTGTCTACAAAATTATTTATTACTTCTGACATATATATATCATATGGTGTATCTCCACTACCTTTATTTTCTACTTTAAATGTCTTTTCTATATATTGACCAGGCACTGCATTTTCTAGTGATACTTGTGGTCCATCACTAAATTCAATTTCTAAAGATGTTGTAGTTACAACATTATTTTGTCCTGTACCACTTACATTAGCAGTAAAATATGCATATGATGTTGCTGTTATAGTTATTACTAAAAGTAATGCCATTACTATTGAAATTACATATGGTCTTTTATTACCTTTCTTTTTATTATTATCTTCAAGTATTTCTATATTATCATTATTCATATACTTTCCCTACTTTCTACTAATATTATAATATAACTACCCCTCCCCAGTACAATATATAGTTATTACTTTACATAAAGTGTTATGTAAATTATAAATTAATTCATCTTTAAATATGTATAATTTATGTCCAATTTTAGAAAATTTCATTTTAAAAAAAGGAAATTAGCAACTTACCGAGCATATAACTAGTGAGAGGTATACTCTTAATTATTTTTATATCGTTATTCATATGTAAAGTAAAAGATCTCATAGACAATAATAAAAAGTAATAAATTCACTTAAACAACCAAATAAGTAACTAACTATGATATTGATAAAAATCAATATCAGTGAGTAAATAATTGTTATTTGCATCAAATAAGGAGAACAAGAATCTTATCTAGAGAATTTATTACATTATAAAAGAAGTATTATTTTATAAATACTTCTTAATATTTTTAAATTCTGAATTAGTTTCTAGATTAGTTTCAGATAAGTCTTTAAATAAATCTTTTTGTTCTTTGGAAAGTTTTTCAGGAATCATCACATTGATAATGACATACATATCTCCTTTTTTACCAGTTCGAGGAGACTCAATACCTTTTCCTTTAATTCTTAGTTTAGTACCACTTTGAGTTCCTGCATCTATTTCAATTACTAAATTACCATATAGTGTTGGGATTTCTTTTTTACATCCAAGAACTGCATCAGTAATAGTAATTGGTAGTTCTAAATATACATCAGTATCTTGCCTTTCAAATAAAGAATGTTCTTTAACTCTAAATTGAAGATATATATCACCATTTGGTCCTCCATTATATCCTTGAGAACCTTTTCCACTTATTCTTAGTTCTGATCCATTATCAACACCTGCTGGAATATCAACAGTGATAGTTTTTGTTTTTACAACATGGCCGTTACCTCGACATTTTGAACAAGTACGATCAAATATTTTACCAGTTCCTGAACATCTTGGACATGCACTTTGTTGTTGAATAAAGCCAAATATAGATCTAGTTTCAGTAACTACTCTACCACTACCGCCACAATCTGGACATGTTTTTTCATCAAATCCACCTTTACCATGACATTCTTCACATTCTTCATCTAAATCTAGTTTTAAATCTTTCTTACAGCCAAATACAGCTTCTTCAAAATCAAGGGATATTCTAACTACGGTATCACTACCTTTTTGAGGTCTATTCTTATTTGATTTTCTTCGACCTCCACCATATCCAAACATTTCTTCAAAAATATCACCAAGATCAAAGTCTTCGAATCCTTCAAAGCCTTGAAAGTTTTGCCATCCATTAAATCCACCAGCACCATTTTCAAATGCTGAAGATCCAAATTGATCATATTGTTTTCTTTTTTGTTCATCACCTAAAACAGCATATGCTTCGCCCACTTCTTTAAACTTTGCTTCTGCACCCTCTTCTTTATTAATATCAGGGTGATACTTTTTTGCAAGTTTTCTAAATGCTGATTTTATCTCATCTTGTGAAGCATTTTTATCAACGCCTAAAACTTCATAATAATCTTTTTTTGCCATTATTTCACATCCTCGTCTCTTAACTCTACAAATCTATCTAACATATTATCAAAATATTTAATAGCTTTTAAATATACATTCTTATCAGTAACATCAATTCCTAATACTTTAAAAATATCAGGATTATCTACATCAGCACCAGTAGATAAAAATTTAATATATTTATCTAACATATCTTTATTACCATCTAAAATTTCTGATGCTACATATGATGCTATTGATATGCATATAGCATATGCAAATAAATAATAATTCATATAATAGTGAGATCTTCTAACCCATGATAACCCACTATAATTATCTCTATTAACGATATTACCATAATATTTTTCTAAAGAATTAAGTGTTAATTCATTCATATAATCTTTAGTAATCATATTACCATCATTAACATAGTTATAAAAATCTAATTCCATTTTACCTTCTCTAACAGCTCCAAATAAATTAGATACAATTACATCTAGTATATTTTCAATTCCTTTAAGTTTTTCTTCTTTAGTTGAGCCATTATTAGCTAGATAAGATGATAACAAACATTCATTAGTTAGTGATGCTACTTCAGCAATAAGTGAAGAAACCATACGATATTCTAAATTATTATTTTCACTAATATATTGATGATGTACATTATGACCACCTTCATGAATTATTGTTGAAATAGATGATAAATCATAATTATAACTCATTAATATTCTTGAATCAAAATCAAGACCAGAAAGTGAATACCCACCACTACACTTCTTTGGATAACATGCATAATCTATATAATGATTATCAAAGACTTTTTTAAAATGAGAGTAATAATCATCACCCAATACCTTAATTGCATTTAAACACAAATCTTGTGCTTCTTCGATTGAGTATTCCTTATCTAACTTTATCATTTCTAAATTAGTATCATAAGGCTCTATTTTTTTTAATTTTAAAGTATCTTTAAATACTTTAAAGTATTTTTGCAAAACAGATACATTATCTTCAACAGCATTAATTAATGCATCATATGCACTTGCTGGCATTTTATTATTAAATAGTTTTCTATCCCATGCATCTTTATAATTATGAATCTTTGCATTTGTAATATTAGTTTTAACAAACGCGTTTAAAAGTGATGCTGATAGTGTTGCATATTGATCAATTACTTTAAAATATTTTTCTCTTACCTTTTTTCTAATATTACTGTCTTCATTTTTCATTAATCTATTATAATTTGTTGGTGTTATTTTTTCTTCTTCATCATTAATTTTAATTGTTCCGTAATCATGAAGAGAATTTAACATAGTTGAAGATGTATTATCATAGTTTAGAGATGCATTAATTAAATTATTAATTATTATTTCTTTATCTTCAGGTAAAACATGTTCTTTTAAACGATAAATATTATCTAATGAAACTTTATATTCTAGTAATTTTTCATTACTAAATAGCATGTCATATTCACTTTGTGATAAACTCATTAATTCAGGTGCAAAAAAAGATATATTATTATAATAAATACTTTCTAAATCTTCTATTTTATTAAGTCTATCCATATTCTTAGCAATTCCTAATTCTTGATCATTAATAAGATATGAATAAGCAGATAATCTCATTAAAATAGCACTTATATAAATATCTTTTTGTAAAAATTCATATAATTTGTCACTATTATTTGTACAACCTTTAAAGTTAGATATTTTTTCAATATCTTTTTTTACATCATTATATTTTTTTTCATATTCATTATCGTTTTTAAATAAATCATTTAAATCCCATTTGTACTCCTTTGGAACATCATTTCTACTATTATATTTTTGCATAAGTCCTCCTTTAGATAAAGTTAATAAAGAGAGAAATAATCTCTCTTTATATTAATTATTTTTCTTCATATTTTGCTTCTTGAACATCATCTTTTTTATCATCTTTATTTTCTTCAGATGTTTCATTTGATTGATTACTTGCAGCAGAAGCAGCTTTATTTATTTCTTCATATACTTTTGATGACATTTTCATTGCAACATCTTTTAATTCAGTTGTTTTCTTTTCAATATCTTCAACATCTTTTCCTTCTAAAGATTTTTTAAGTTCTTCAATTTTTGCTTCAGCATCCTTTTTATCATTATCAGATACTTTATCACCTAAATCTTTAATTGCTTTTTCTGTTTGGAAGATTGCAGAATCTGCTTCATTTCTTGTATCTGCTTCTTTCTTTCTCTTTTCATCTTCTTCCTTATTAGCTTCAGCTTCTTTTCTCATCTTTTCAATTTCTTCATCTGTTAAGTTAGAAGAATTAGAAATAGTAATTGATTGTTCTTTATTAGTTCCTAAATCTTTAGCAGTTACATTAACGATACCATTTGCATCAATATCAAATTTAACTTCGATTTGAGGAACTCCTCTTGGTGCTGGTGGTATGTTAGTTAATTGGAAGTTACCTAATGTCTTATTATCTGAAGCCATTGGTCTTTCACCTTGTAAAACATGAATATCTACAGCTGGTTGATTATCAGCAGCAGTACTAAATACTTGTGATTTTGAAGTTGGAATTGTTGTATTTCTTGGAATTAATACAGTCATAACATTACCCATTGTTTCAAGTCCAAGAGAAAGTGGTGTAACATCAAGAAGTACTAAATCATCAACTTCACCAGTTAAAACCCCACCTTGAATAGCAGCACCCATAGATACAGCTTCATCTGGATTAAT
>CACZPQ010000086.1 GCA_902783185.1 uncultured Erysipelotrichaceae bacterium | reverse complement strand
CTACTGTTCTATTACTTTTAACTGTTTTTGTTGTACTTTCTATTGTTCCTTTACCTCTAATGCTTAACAAGTTTTTGCATATTCTAACTTTGTGATTTTTCTTTTTAATATCTTCATTGTGTAATGCAAGTAGTTCGCCTCGTCTAAAACCTCCAAGTATTAGCATATAAACTGCAACTTTTAAATCTATATCTTCAGTTTCTAATAGCTTAAATAATTTTTTGATTTCTGCTTCATTATAATATGCCATTTCGGGCATTGCTTTTGTTGGTGGTTTTAATACTTTCATACAAGGATTATTATCTATAAAATCCCATTTCATTGCTGTATTAAACATCAAACTCAACTGACGATGTTGCTTTAATATAGTGGTAGATGATAGCATTTTAGGTTTATTTGTATCAGCTGTTTGTTTAGTTGGCCTTTTGGCTAAATCCCTATAAAACTTTTCTAAATCATAAACCTTTATTTCATTTAATTTATAATTTTTAAATCTAGGTAAAATATAAGCATTTAAGTTGCACCTATATCCATATAATGTTGAATCTTTAACATTAGGTACAGCATAGTTATCTAACCAAAATTTAGCATACTCTAAAAAATTCATATTGCCATCTGGTTTTACTTTTTCATGTTTAATTTCATATAAAAGATCATCTCTACGAGAAATAGCTTCTTTTAAACTACCATTAAAAGTCTCGGTATATCTATTTCGTGTACCATCATGTTTTCTCCCTTTTTCAATATCTATTCTATATTTTTGATTTGGTATTATCTCTGTAATATTTCTTTCCTTTTTCATACATAAAACCTCATTATTTAATTAAACGAATTTATCATATTTATGCAAGAAGCTAAACCAACTTTTTTGCTATGTAAGTTGGTTTATTTTTTACTTTTTGATTATTTATCCATTTATCTAAATCTTCTGTTTTAAAGAAATATTTATTACCAATTTTAGTAAACACTAATTCATGTTTATTAATAGCTTGAGATATACCATATGCCGTTATGACAGGATGGTATCTCTCAACAACTTCTTTTCTAGTTAAATATATACTATCATCAGCAGTAGCACTAGGTGTGGCTTCTGCTGTTATGGTATGTTTTTTATTAACTAAATCATTTAAGTATAACGACATTTGGGACATAAAATTAATTATGTCCCTATGCGTTTCGGTATTAGTAAACTGCGTTTCATCAATTTGCATTAGGTAAAAGCCAATTTGTGCAACGCTGTTTCCACATAGGTTAAACATATTATTTTTCATTGTAGTTTCAACTCCTTATAAAATAGTGGAGCACCCTCAATATTAGAGAGTGTTCCATCTATTCTTTAAATATCTTTTGGTTTTAAATTTCTTTAGGAGAGTTTATACCATATAAGCTTAAATATTCTTCTCCATATAAACCATCAAGTTCATCATAAGTAATTTCATCTGGAACTTTATATAATGTATCACCAATCCATACATAATATTTTTCTTTTTCACTTATGTTTGATTCAACTTTAATTTGAACTTCTGATTTTTCACATAATGTATCATTAACATCATGTACTTTTAAATTAATTTCACTTTCTTTTTTCATAATATTTTTCTTTCTTTTTTAATTAATTAAATATATTTTTATTTTATCTGTATTTTTCCCTCTTATTTTTATTTTTTTGTTTTGTTTGTTTTGTTAGAGAGATTTCTTTTACTTTTTTTATTGTTAATTTTGGCAGTTTATGGTCATATAGAATTACCTGCCGAAATACAATTATATGTATTTACATCATAATTCAATACTAATATGTATTTGACACTTCATTATTGTAATAATTTTTAATTTCATTAATATCAGTTTCATCTAAACATTCCCATATAGTACTATTTAGTTCTTCTGCACCATGAAATTTAATTTCTACACTATTTGAATTAGTAAATGTAAAATAATTATTACTTTCAGTAAGTTTTCCAAGTTTGATCAATGCGTAAATAGAGGAATAAAGAACAGAAATGCCTCTCCCATAAATTAAATAAAAAGGAAGTCTTTTATGTGGTGCTAAACGATTAGATTTTATTATTTCTAATTCTAATTCAGCTCCATTAGATAATTTCTTAATATCTTTAAAGTCTTTATACTTACCTGTACCCTTTAGAGGAGCAATAGAAATGATAACATCACTAATATATTTAACTGTTTTACCTGAAGCCATTGTAAGAACTGTACCAATTTTCATATCCACTTTATTTCTATATTGATTAATTATTACCATACATATATCTCTCTGTTTAATTATTGCATTATACTTCTTCATAAAAAATCCAAATCTTCTACTATCATAATTTGTATTATTAGTAGTTATTGAAATGCCTTTTTGTTCATCATTTGATTTTGATTTATTTAAATTAACAAACCCATCATGAATTAAACAAGTTATAGAGTCAATAAATATAAACTTTAAATCAATATTTTGTAGATAATAATCTATTACTTCTTCAACTTCTGAAAAAGTAGATTTTCTGATATAGTACAATTTTTTATCTATCAATGATTCAGCTCCAGTAGAAGCTAATAATTGCTTTGATACCGAGCCCTCTGAATCTATGTACAATACAGCATTACCTGCTTCTGCTAATCTAGCGGCAAGTTGCAATGCAATAGTTGTCTTACCGACGCCAGATTCGCTTATTATATTAGTAATTGATCCAGGTGCAAATCCACCATCTAGTATTGCATCAAAAGGATAAATATTTGTAGCAATGTCATCTAATTCAAAAGAATAAGACTTAAATTTATCATCTTTCTTTGTCATAATTATATTCCTTTCTAATTATGGTTTGCTTTAATTATGTTCATTAATTCTTCTTTTACATTATTTTCAACAATAGTTTTAGCATAACTATAAGGACTAGTAATATTCCTGCCTTTCATCGCAAGTACAACTTCTGTGTAAATTGCATAATGTATTTCTTCGTTGTATTTCAATTCAGGAAATCTTTCAAATACGTCCTTTATAGCATTATCAATATCTGTATTATTGTAAACATTCATATTCATCACACTCCTTTCTGTAATATTAGATAAGCTACTAATACTGCTCATCTAATAATATATTAATATTTTTTTGTAAATGTATCTCTGGAATATCTACGGAATTGTGATATAATTAATTTAGGTGGTTAATATGATTTCGAACTTAAAGTTTTTAGAAAAAAATGTCTATGAAATAGATAACTTATATAAAATAAATAGTTATATAAAAAACACCAATAATGAATTGATACCTCAAAACTTTGAAAAAGTTAAAATAGTAGAATATTACGATGAACTATATAAAGACTTTATAGCTCTTGGTAAAGATTTATATCTAGAATATAAAAATGATATTTTACCAATAGATGAATATATTGTTTCTTTTCCAAGTTTAATAAAATATAAAGATAAAGAATATGAAAATGATGGCAAAAGAATTGAAATAGTGGAAAAGTGGTTAAAAGAAAGTAGGTACGTATATTTAGAAAATTTAGATTCTGATACTAACGATAAAAAAATTGAAATATATCATTTAACTGATATGGCGTTATTCTCTTATTTAGTGCTTACATCTTTAAATAATTATTATTTGAAAAAAGATAGCAAAATGAAAACAAAAGAATCCCAAATTAGAAATAAAATAGAAAATAAATATAGAGAAGTATTATTTAATGATATTTATTTTGATACATTTACTACAATACAAAATGATAAACTTGATAGTTTCATAACATTAATTAATTTTTATATGTATAACTTTGAAATTAGTGATGTTAGATGTGAATTAATTGAAAACAGTAGAATAATATATAATACATCTAATGCAAATCTTAAATACAAATATGTTAAAACATATAGAACTGTTTATGGATTGTATTGGTTTATATTAAAAATGCAAATATATTCCATGTTAAACGGATATAGAATTGTCAATATGTGTAGTTGCGGAAATATGATATTAGGTAAAGCTGAACGATGTCCCAATTGTTTGAAATTATATGATTCATATAGACATACTATTAAGCAATAATTAAAGGAGAACGGTGTTCTCCTATTTATTTTCAAATAATTTAATCCAGTTATATATAGTAGTTCTAGACTTAACTCCCATCATCTTTTGAAATAAAGGAATAGATAATTGTTTACCTTTCCAAAGACTATATGCCGTTAAAAAATTATTATCATTTAACAAATCTTTTTTTGTTTTAGGAATTCTACCAAATGCATTTCCTGTCTTTGTACCATACTTTAAAGCAATATCTATACCTTCACGTTGTCTAGTTCTAATTTTTTCTCGTTCTACCTGTGCAATATATGATAACAAACTTAAAATTAAGTCATTAATAAATGTTCCAAGTAAATCTTTCTTTTGTCTTGTATCAAGTAGTGGCATGTCTAATACAAAAATATCTGTTTTAATATTTTTTGTTATGTCTTTCCATTCATCCCTAATCATTTCATAATTACGTCCAAGTCTATCTATTGATTGTATAACTAATAAATCATTTTCTCTTAATATACTTTTTAATTGTAAATATTGTTCTCTTTCAAAATCTTTACCTGATTTTTTATCTATAAAAATATCTTTATCATTTAATCCAAAATCTTTAAATGCTTTTATTTGTCTTGCTTCATTTTGGTCTTTGCTACTAACACGACCATATCCATATTCTTTAATAATATTAATCACTTCCTTTTTATACACTGACCAATTAAACTCCCTCAATTATATAATTGAACAAATGAATAGTTTTTTTCAATTTTTAACCAATATTTTATTATAAAATTAACCGACCATTTAAAGTACACTTTGATTGAACAGCTTATTGTATTTAAAAAGAATTAGTATTACTAATCCTTTATACCATCTAATATAACAGCAGGT
>CACZPQ010000085.1 GCA_902783185.1 uncultured Erysipelotrichaceae bacterium | reverse complement strand
ATCAGCTTTGTAAATTATTTAATACTTGTTTATTTTGATTTCAAATTTGTTTTGGTTTTGATACTATAATTACAATTTATAACATCTATTTTTCTAGTATTATGTCCATTTATTTGGAAATTACATGCAGAAAAATCAACATTTAAACCATTCCCAGTTATTGCATTAATGAATTCATTTCTAGATATTTTTTGAATCCTAGGTCTAGATGAAATAATATTATATTCCATATCATAAGTAATTGTTGGATTGGCTGTATCTACAATAAAGAAAGAATCTGCATCAAGTTGAGCCAAATTGAAGGCATGACTTTCACTTTTACCTTCATCTGAAGAAAAGCTTCCCAAAACATAATAAGAATTTGCTCCTATAAACGAAAATAAGTTTTGTGTTAAAGCAGCATATTCAGTACATTCAGCCATAGAATTATTCTTAAAGATTGAAATATCAAACCATTTATTATAATAATCATTAAACATAGAATTACCATATTTTTCTTTAATTTTTCCTAGTTGATTACCCATATTATCAAATGAACTACTTCGATTATTTTTATTAGTATAATCACTATTAGTTCCAAAATATTCATGAAGAAATGGGCTTACCAAGTATAGGGCATCCATTATATTTTTAATATTTTTTTGGATTAAATAATTTATAAATTCATAAAAATAATCTGTTGCCTTCATAGTATACTTAGACATCACTGGGTAATCATTAATATCTATTAAATCAGATGAAAACTGTATCGTATTGCTTGTTGATATGTAACCTTTATGAATTGCATTTAAATTCAATTCTTTATCTTGCTCTGAGTTTTGTTCTAATTCTGATAATCGAATACTAATTAATTTTTTTCTATTTTCAGTATCTGTTTCGGATAAAATCTGATTAATTGTTATCAAAATATCACATCCTATAATAATTATACCATATTAAAACTAATTTTAGACTGCAAGTTTCAACTAGCTATTTTTTAAATTTTAACCATAATACTCCCGTTTTCATTTGTTCTATATATTTTAGTTTTTTTACAAGATTTAATTTAATTCTTCAAATACTTCACCTTTCATATTTTTTATTATAATTTTTTCTTGATATTTTGCAAATTCTACGATAATAGTTGGATTAGTAATTACCATGGTAACCGTATTCCCTTCACCTGGAGCAACTTCCTCTACTATTATTTCAATTTCTTCAGCAATTGCATTCACTTCTTTAATTTTTAAACTATATCCTCCAGTATTCTTTTGACCCATGCATATAATATAATAATATGGTGAACCAGGCTCATTCAATGTATCTATATAATATCCTCTTTTTGATATATCTAGATATTTGCCAGTAAATTCTCCTTTTATTTTATAATCAACTCCCTCTATAAGTTTAGTTTTATCATTTTTATTGCAACCAGTAAAAACAAATAGACATAACACCACTACTAATATCAAAATATGCTTTTTTTTCATATAATCATCTCCTAAATTAATTATGTCACACTGATTCATATTCTCTTCAATTAAAGAGATTACTTTCTCAACTTTAAGATTAATTAAATTAATAGCTTCTCCCATATGATCAAAATCCCATGTGGTAGCATATGTTTATGCATATGGATTTAAAGTAAAAAAGACTTATTTTAATTCTTAAACCTTCTTGTCATATTATTTTATTATTCTTTTTACAATTCTTTTTAGAATTATAGCATTAGTATTTTTAACATCTTTTATTGGTTTTCCATCAATCCAAAGATTATGCTTAACGATTTTATCATCCACTATACTATAAAAACCAACTTCGTCTTCTGTGATAATAGCGTCAACTTGAATTGGAGGTTCGATTTGATATATCTCTGTATAAACCCTATTTCTTAAATATGTTCTATATTGTAATGTTTCAAAATCAGATTCACTTAAGCCATTAATAGACAATAAACCTGGATGAGTATGATAATTAACCCATATTTCCTTTGAAGGATCAAATAATAATGTCGTCACCGTTTGATAATATATAAAATCTTTACTATTATATTGTATGTGATTATTGGTCCTTTCAATGATTTCTTCTCCATTTGACTCATAATAATCTAAAAAGTAAACTTCACCATTTAATATTTTTAACCTTATTAATCCATTTTGTTCCAGTTTCGATTGAATGCACAATGATATTAGTTTTTTATATTGATCACTTCTAATATTAATTACCATAATAGGCCTCCTAATAATGAATTATTATATCATACTAACTAATACTTTCTTACAGCAATTCTATCTTCTGAACAATAATCAATTACATATTCATTATAAAAACCTAGTTGAATTTAAAACTCAACCAGGCTTCAAATATTTTTTTAGTGTCAAATTTTCATCGACAACTTCATTTTTATATTCTCTTCATATCTAAATAATTTAAACTAAACTATAAATTATTATTTGTATAATCTATTCTATGGTCAAAACCATCGCGACTTTAACCATTAATTTTCATATATCATCTCATTCGTTGTTGTATATCTTCTTGTGAACATTCTAGTAGTCCTTCTAATTCTTTTGACATCTTTTTATCAATACAATATGCAAAATTATTTTTATCAGAACAAACTATTAATCCTGTTCCTCCATATTGCGAGTTAACCGCATTATTCATATAAAACATAAACGCTGCTTGAGACATTATTTCATCATCTGGCTAAGGATTCTTTATACCTATCCATCGCCAGTCAGCTTCGGATCCACCATCTTCTTGAGATCTATAAAAATACCTGCCTACATCCTTAGTCTCGCAAAAATTCAAATACAATTCTGATGAATCTAGATTTAATTCATCTATTTCTACCTCATTGTTATCATCTCTCGGATATAATGATTTGGGTTTGAAAATTCTTATCATAATAACATTCCTCCTACATATAATATACATTGAAATTATTTTTTGTCAATAAACCGTATACCAGTTATGGAATATGTTGGATTCATTTCATTAATGAATTCTTTCCCACTACTTGTTTTACTCCCATGATGTCCTACTTTTAATACATCTATATCTGGTAAATTATATTTATCTTGTATTTCTTTTTCAGTAGTAACTCCAGCATCTTCCATAAACATATATTTATAACCATTAAGTTCTGTATAGATAACATTACTGTTATCATTTTCATTATCATATTCTTTTGTCTGTAAAAAATATAATTTATTGTTATCTATGTTTAGTTCTTTAATACATGAATAATATTTAATTTTCTTTTTATTTAATATCTTAATTAATTCTTTTTCTAAATCATTATATTCTCCACAATTAAAGATTACTTTTTCTACCTTGAAGTTATTTACTAAGTTAATCGCTTCTCCCATATGGTCATAGTCTCCATGTGGTGACATACGTTTATGCATACGTATTTAGTTAAAGAAAAAGAATTATCATTTTGATAATTCTTGAGCATTTTTATTTTTAAAAATATTAAATATAACTATAATCAACATTATTGCTAAACCAAATATGCCTAATACAATATATGAATGCCCTAAACTAATATTTTTAAATATCATTGATGTTATAGTACATATAATCATTTCTGAAATTGAAGTT
>CACZPQ010000084.1 GCA_902783185.1 uncultured Erysipelotrichaceae bacterium | reverse complement strand
TACCTCAATTTTAATATCAAAATTATTATAATTAGTAAGAGCATATGTATGAATGCGCTCTTTCATTCCATCGGCACCAATTCCGCCGAGAATAATTTTTTCAAATGACTCTTCATGCCATTTATTAGCCATATATTCACATACTTCTTCAAAATTTCCAGTAAATAATGGAGAAATAGTATTATTATCTTTACGATATACAGTAGTCCCAAAGGTAAATGGGTCCCATAAACAATACATTATTGGCATTTTACAACCCCCATATCATAATTGAATAACATTAACATAAAAGTTCCCTTATCATTCTTAACCCAACACTCTATTGCAGTATTGTCTTCATTGTAATTAATTTGTTGAATTACACCAATATTTTGTAAGCATTCAATAACTATATCTTCTACTTTTTCTTCATATTTTGCGCTTACATCAAATAATGTGTAATAATTTAACTCATTTGATAAAAGCATATAATAATGTTCTTGCTTGATAAAATCTCTAATTAATTGAACACTTGTTCTTAGTTGCTTTTCATTTATTAAAGAAGGTAATTGAGCAATAATCATTTTATTAACTTCATATTTAGTTAGTCCTAAATTAATCATTGCTTTTGGATCAATTTCTTTTTCTCTCCAACCAAAAGGTTTTCCTAATCCTTCATCATAATATTCATATATTTTATTATCTTCATTACAGTAAATAATATCGCCAGGTTCTGCGGCAATACCTTGATCTAAATGGTCTATTACACCTAAATTTTTCAATATAATTAACTCCTTTGCTGTGTTAATTCAATAATTGCTTGATTAATAACCTGCTAGATTTCATCTTCAAAATTCTTTTGATTAGCGATTGTTAAATAACAAATAGCTAATTCTTTGTTATCTATCAAATAATAAGATAATCCTAGTATTTTATAAACATAATATGCATTCATATCATAAATACTACACCAATATGCTTCTGGACAATTTTTTAAGGCTTCTTTACAAAGTGTAATAGCAGCATTATAATTTTGTTCATTAAAATATAATTCAACTGCACGCATATAACTATCGCTAAAACTAGGATCTAAAATACGACCTTCTCGATAAAGATTTTTTGCTAAATTAATATTACCTGCTTTTTGAGCAATTTCTCCTGCCCCAGAAAAGCAACGAGCAATTTCAAATAATTGTAATGTCCCCGGATTGTCAATTAAATTTTGAAAATGTTTTAATGCTAAATCATTTTGTTCTCTTATCTAATATTCAATAGCCAATTGTAGCTCCATAAGAGAATTTTCTGGATGCTCTTTTAAGTCTTCTTCACATAGTTCAGAATAATCTACTTCTTTAGTAGATTTTGGAAAATGCCAAACTTCAATATTTACTTCTGTGCAAGTATCTTGATAAAAACGACGTTCTTCTGCATCAGTAACTATACATTCATGGACTATATTTTCCCAATGAGTCCATTCTCTACTATGGATTCTATACTCTTTAATTGTTCTTTGTATAATATCTCCTGGCCCAACGTCTCTATGATAATTATACATTCCACGAGAAAACATTGGGTCCCACTTATCTTTTATTAATTGTACCCAATTTTCTGTTCTAATCTCTTCATCTAAATCAGCCATAAATTGAATGACACTATCATGTGGAATTAATTTCATAGATTCATTACGTGCAACATCAAATCGCCAAGGACTAATAATTTTTTGTCCAATAATTAAATTTGGATATTGCTTTTGACATTCTTGTAGTTTTTCCCAAGTTCCATCAGTAGAACCAGTATCTAAGATACAAACATAATCAGCTTGTCCGAAACCCTTTAACCATTTCTCAACGTTGTCTACTTCATTTTTACAAATAGCATAAGATGTTAATTTAAGTTTAGATCTAATTTTATCCCAGTCTATATTTTGAATAGCTCTTACAATTATATCTTTTGCTTTTTCATAGGCGTCCTCAGAATAGTTTTCATTAGAATTTTTTACCCAAAAAGTCCAAGGCTTACGTCCAATAAAATGGATAAAATAAGCATTTTTATTTACATCTTCAACTTTTTCTTCTGGAATATATGGTGCAAAAATATTATAATATTTATTTAAATGTAAATTAGTTTGATTTGGCCAATTATTATAATACAAATTTAAAATTTCCTAATCTGCGATAACACCTTCATGGGCTATATTTATATCAAAATTATTAATATAGTTTAATATATTATTAAATTCTTGGATAGAAGGTTCAATTACTAAACATCCGCTATTAAAATGAGGCCAATCTGGCCAAATATTAAAATATTCTCCATCTAATGCTGCCATTAGATGTGGTTTTTTAAATAAATGATCGAGATTTTTTAAAATCATTATATCAGCGTCTAAAAATATAATTTTAGTAAATTCTTCTAATTCAAATATATGTAACTTTGTAAAACAATTTTTCCAAATAGCAGCAAAATGTGCATTTATATTACTATTATAAGTAAATAATTCATCAGACATAGGAATATTATCTACTTGACGATATTTAATATTTAATTGTGTTAATATTTCTTTTGAAGCGTCTGACACATTATTAGTGATTAAAACTAATAAAGGATATTTAGTTTTAACCTACTTTAAAGTCTAGTTTAATAGAACTACTCCATAAACATATGTATCATTAGTTAAAAGAGTTATATAGGAATATTTCTCCATATATCTACGTCCTCTCTAATTTTATATAAATATTTTATCATATTTTTTTTTCTTTGTCAATTATGTTAAAAATTTCCAAAAGCATTTTTTGTTTGGGGGACGGATAATTTGACCCTCTGCGGCCGGAGGAGCCCAAGAGATTCCCAAGTTTCAACAAAAAAATCCCGTTATCATAAAGATAACGGGATATTATTACTATTAGATTACTTGATGCAAGCATAGCGCTCACTGTCAAGCTTATCGAGCATGAGGTCAAATGCGGTCTTACCCTTCATAATCTGCTCGAAGATTACAGGGCTGAATCCAGACACGTAAGAG
>CACZPQ010000083.1 GCA_902783185.1 uncultured Erysipelotrichaceae bacterium | reverse complement strand
TCCATATATGGATTAATTGTTGAATCACCAGCATTTATTTCAGCAATCATTTGTTGTAAACCTTTTTTAAATATTTCTGGAGCTGCATCAATAGATTTACCTAAGGCTACAGGAACGGTATAGTGTTGTACTAATATTTCTAACCCTTTTAAATAATGTGGTAATAATGAATCTATTTGATGTAAATGTGCTTTATAGTACTTTTTTAAATTACTATAGCCCATTTTAAATACAACAAATCCAACAATTAAAGCAGCAAGAACATATAAATAAGATAAACTATTTATAAATAGTGTTAATAGTATTAAACCTACTAATACTCCATCTCTAATTCTCTTACCAAAGAGAAAGTCAGGATCAACAGCTTCACCAAATTTAGCCCTAACTAAGAAATCATAATCATCCTCTTTAAATTTTCTAAAATGAACTTTATTATCATCAACTAACTTATTTAAATCTATTACTTTAGTAAATTGTAGTGCAAAAACAATAACAGCACCTAACCCTATTATTTCAAAATACATAAATTACTCAACCCCCACATCTTCATTGTAATACTTCTCACCTGTAATTAAGAAGTAACAATTAATTAATATTATTGCATGCAACAAGAAATCAACATACCACATATCAAGCAATTTTATATATGAATCTTTTCCTAATAAGAATTGCATAGCCATAACAAGGAAGAACAATGCTAAACCAAATGTTACAAATCTAGTATGGAAATTAGCTCTATCCATTCTATCTCTATATACACCTTCAACTAATGCATCAATATCCAGTGACATATTTTCTAAAGATTCACCAGAATCTCTAGCACCTTCTTTTGTGATTTGATAGAAAAGTTGATGCATATTTTTTACCATATAATAAGGATATCTTTCATCAAAATATGCTATAGATTGATCTATTGTTCCATTAGCATAAGACATATCAATCATTACATTAACATCACTAAGAACAGGATCTTCTAATATTCCAGAATCTCTAACACCTTCTAATGATTTAACAAATGATTGAGTTGTATTAAATTCCATAATTACGTTAGTAGTATATGTTTGAATTTGTTCAAAAACATATTCACTATATACTCTTTTAGATCTTAAAAATTGTAAATATGGAACAACAAATGTTGCTGCTGCAGCATATATAATAGTTATAACTGGATTATAAAAATATAAATAAGATATAACAGATGCAAGACCAGCAAATAAAGCAATTTGTCTAATAAATTGTTTAGGAGTAAAATCTTCACCTAAATCCTTTATTTTTGCACGCATTTGTTTATAACTAAATGGAGCTATTCTATCATATAAATCTTTTGCTTGACCACTAATATATTTAGTAGTACTTGTAACACTCTGTGTTTGACTAGATCTATATGCAATAGCAAATATAGCAATTATTATTAAAAGTACTAGTTCCATAATAATATTCCTTTCTATAATATTTCTACATTAGATACAATATCTTCTGGATTTGTAAAACTTGGTTTTAAAGTAGCTCCTTCACTACCTTCACCATTTTCAGTCTTTAAATTATTACTTTGTTGATTATTTACAGTTTGATATACTGGAGGTTTTGGTGTTGGTATATCATTACTAACAACTGATTGATTATCAACATTTATTGATTCTTGATTAGCTTTATCAGCTGCTTCTTTATTAGAATTATTATTTTGATATCCAACTTGACCTATTGAAAAATTAGTTTCAGCCGGTTTTGGTCTATTAGATTCATCATATTTTAAACTAGGATCTTTAGTAGACATATCAGTAGACTCATCACCAGTTTCTTCACCACTTTGACCAAGGCCAAATACGTCATCAGGTAGCATAACATTTTGAATAGCCATATAATCAATTAATCTTTTCGTTGGATTATGAAGAACAAAATGACCATCTAAACTCTTTTTATAAATTGTATTTGTACATGCTTTATTATCATCATCAACATAAAATTCACATACTTCAATAATTTCTCTTTGAAATCTATTTAATCTCTTTGAATAATAACCTTTAACATAAATTCCAATTTGTACGTATCTATGAATAGTATTTAAAAATTGATCAACCTCTTGAGAAGTTTCTAATAAAGAATACATACGTAGTGGAATTGAAGAAGCCTTATCTGCATGTATTGTTGAAAGAATATTATGACCAGAAGAAATTGAGTTTCTTACGGCCATAACAGCTTCAGCAGAACGAACCTCAGATAGTAATATCCACTTAGGATTCTGACGCATACAAGTGACAAGAACTTCAGTGTATGAAGCAATATTATTTGTCTTCATTGCGACAATATCACGATGTGGAAAAATTCTATCTAAGTGAAGTTCTAATGTATCTTCAATAGTAATTAACTTTTCATTTTCAGCAGTATGTGAAGCTAAATACTTAACTAACTCAGTCTTACCTGAACCAGTTTCTCCAGCTACAATTATGTTACAATGTCCTTGTACACATTTTATTAAGAAATCATGTAAATTTTCTGTTACATATTTTTCATTTATTAATTTTTCTTTATTTAATCTTATCTTAGCAGGAGTTTTACGAATCAAACATGCAATACCATTAGTTGCAATCGAATCATGAACAAAATTCATACGAAGTTCAGCTGATTCTGAGTCTAAAAATGGATGAGCCATGTTAAAGGTTTTACCCATTACATTAGAGCACTGAAAAGCAAGCTTTTCCATGAAAGCATTATTAATATCAGGTCTTTCTACTTGATAAACACCCTTAGATAATGTTTTAAGCCATACTTGACCACCATTGGAATAGGAAATATCTGTAATATCATCATCTTTTAAAAATTCAACCAATGGTCCAAATTCTATCTGTGAAAACACAGCATCATTCATATTAATTCACCCACTTTTTATTCACTAATTGTTACAGCATGAGATAGTATATAATCTCTTATAGTACTATTATCTACTGTTGTTTCACCTTGACTAGCAGTATATGCTGAATTTCTTGGAACAGGAATTATTTCGACATCATCTACATATTCAGCTATTTTAAGTAAATTGAATAAATCATTAGGCACTTCAAATAACATTGCAGATGGTGATCCATTATTAACTCCATTTTCAAGTAATGCAACTCCTCTACTATCCTTAACAGCTTTTACTCTTATAGACTCTATAAGTCTAGCAAACATAATTTTTTTACTTGAAGAATCATTTGCTTTAGCATATAAATCTATATATGTATTTGGAAATATCTTATTAGCATAAGTTGTTTCCATACCTACTTTTAATGAATATACTGTATAACCATCAGCCATATTCATAAATGCATAATCAGGCATTTGTTCTTCACGCATAATTACATCACTATAAAAGTAACTATTTTTTGGAATAGGTGTTGCATAACTAACATATTTATTAATTATATCTTTTTCATTTGTAAGAATTGTTTTACTTGTTGATATTAAACTTCTAGGAACATTCGTATATCCTATAAGTTCAGCAGTAATTTTAGTCTTTTTATCTAATGTTTTTTTAGCATAAGGAACTCTAACAGGATCTGTTGATCTAGTAACCCTAAAATTATAACCAAAATAAAGTACTAAAACACCAAGTATAACACAAACAATTGTTACAGTATTTTTATTACTTAAAAACTTTTTTATACCAGTAAACTTATTTCCCATTTTTATTCCTCCTAGTTATTAAAATTAACAGCCTTAGCAAGTATATAGTTTTGAATATATGTAGAATCTATTTCAGGTGTTCTTTCCTCACTAGAATAAGAAGAATTTCTAGGTATTGGCATAATATCAGCACCAATATAAGTTGCTTTCTTTAATAATTCATATAAATCATTAGGCACAGCAAACCACATATACCTTGGATTTCTTGTTTCACTAGTTGCTTCAAAAACATCTTGTCCTTCTCCATCATATACAGCCATAACTTTAATACCTTTTATTAATCTACCAAAAATCACTTTATCTGTATTAGATTCTTTTGTTTTTATATACAAATCTATATAATTTCCAGGATAAATAGAATTTCCATATGTACTATCAAAATCTACTTCTAATTGATATACAGTATAATCATCTGGTAAATCTTTAAATTCACTCTCAGGTGTTGCAGATTCAGTTAATATAGTTTCTTGATAAAATAAACTATATTGAGGTATAGTACAACCATAATTAACATACTTACCAATAATTTGAAAACCAGATGATACTATATTTGAAGCATTTGATAATACACTTTTTGGTACTTGCATATAAGCAACCATATCAGATGTTATTTCTTGTCTACTATTAATTGCTTTTTTAGCATAAGGAACTTGCACTAATGTTGTAGCTTGATTAATACGCCAATTATATACAGCATATAGTGCAATTATTCCTGCAAATACAATCAAAATAGTAAATGTATTTTTATTTTTTAATACTTTAGTAATATTTTCTTTTAATTTTGCTGTATCCATCTTTTTATTCCTTTCTTAATCCTTTATTTATGCATAAAATCTATCCAACCATTACCTCTATCTATCCATGCTTTTATGAAAGTTGGATAGTTTGAAATATCTGTTGTTGCTAAATAGTGTGCTAAAGATTGATTATTATATTTAATAGTACCATCTTTAATTATCTTAGACAAATCATCAGATGTATTAATTTTACTCCTTAAATTTTCTGGAATCATTATGTCATTTAAAGCATTTCTTAATACACTATCATTTTTAGCATCTTCTGTTATTAAATGGCCATCAACACTTTCTCCTTTTAAATATCTAAGTAAATTAGTTCCCACCAATGCCGCACACAACGATTTCTCTTTTGATTTGTTTGCACCAGATACTTCACCAAGTGTTCCAATATCTAAAATAGCATTAATTGTAGTAACAACATCATAATCGTTTCTAGAATTTGCAATATTAAAACTACGTGAACCAGTTGAAACTTTTACACTTACCTTTGGAGGTACTTCATAAAGGTCATAGAACTTAACATCATATGTATTTGCCATATTAATATTCTCAACAAATCTTCTTGTAAAATTCTCAACAAATTTAGCTTCACTCATTTTAATATTTCCATATAATCTATAATATGAGAAGTCCACAGCATCTATCATTGATGCTTGTGTAACTTCTTTAATATTATAATAATCTTGTGTGTTAGTAGTTGAAATATTGTTAACAAGCATCATAACACCTATAACAAATACTCCAAGTAAAACTAACCAATAAGCCCAATAACTTTCTCTCATGTTATCACCCTCTATTAATTAAAATCATATTGCCATGGTTCTAGTACAAGTGATGATTTATCAACAATTACATCACGAGCAGCCTCACCAGACCACTTATTACCACCAGGATTACAATTACTTTCGACTACATCTCTAAATGAAGCACTCATTTCAACAGCAGCACCATATCTATCTTTACTTGTATCAGATTGAGTTAAATCAGATGTTGAAATAGAAGATACATTTTGACTATAACTAGAATTTACACTATTAGTATAATCATTGAAACCACCGTTTCCATAACCACTATTTCCACCAGATTGAGTATTATTATATTCCTTTAATGCATTTGCACATCTAGCATCTATAACAAAACTATAATCTAAATATTTGCTATCATCACCAAATATACCATCACCAATACTTTGAATTTCAACTAAAGCATTATTAGCCTCAGATGTACTCCAATTCATTCCTTTTTCTGAATTAGGGAATAAATTATTTAAAGATACAGCTCTAGCATTCATTTGTAATGCACCATCATTAAATACATTTGAAACATCACTTAAATTAGAACTATCTAAATAATCCTCTGTTGTAATAATATTAATCTTAGAACACTCATTATTTATAGCACATTTTTCTAAATATTTTTGATTTGTAGCAGGATAAGCATCCTTTCCTCTTAAAGTCAAATAGCTCTTAACTGTAGAACAACAATCTTCACCAGCATTTAATAACGCATCTAAACAACCATTGTAATTATCCTTCGAAAAACCAAGAGGATCATTTATTTGACCATTATTACATTTACTTTTCCATTCAGCCTCAGTCATATTACCACAATAGTTTTGTTTACATCCAGCTTCTATTTCACATTCATTTCTAGATTTACCAGAATCTAAACATGCTCTAATACTTACTTCAGTTCCATCAGGTGTTGTACAAACATCACTTCTATTACAATCTGGATCATCAAATCTACATACTTCATAATAACAAACTTGTTCATCACCATATTCACCAGACATAGTACCTTGTTTTCCACCGTCTCCTCCCATGATTCTACCAAGAGCAGGAGATTCACCATACTGACCAATATTTGATAGAGTTAATGAGAATTTATGTCTTCCTGGAGAGGTAGTTATCGTAACTGGATAAACACGTCCATCAGTTGATAATAGTGTAGAATTTTCAGTTGGATTTAATGTTGCTAATCCATCTGGAGGTGTTGTGTAAAATTGTTTTGCACTTTGATAGAATTCATAACAATAATTATATCTATCACCTGCATTAGGTATATATGAACTTGTGCATCCCTCTTTATTGTCAGCAGTATATCTACCAAACGTTGAACGAGAACCAACTCTAGCAACGTTATAATACTCGGTTTTATCAATTGGCATATTATTATTTGCACCATCAGCATTACCAACAACATCACCAAATTCAAATGAAGTTAAAGGAGCACTTGATCCACAATGGAATACATCACTCGCTGATACATTACTTTCACATTGATATTTTTGATAATTTACCTTAGGAGCTTCATCACTGTTCATATTTTCTAATTTATTTGGCTTTAATAAATTCATATATTGTTCTTGATCGTCATATGAGAATACTAAAATAGGATCAAATCTATATGGATATTTATTATCATAATCATCAAAATAATTAGTACATTCTTGCATTGCATCAGATTGTATACCAATTTGAGCATTTAATGCATTATATTTTTCAATTGCTTTTTGATATGCTATTTTAAATTTTTCAAATTGAGCATTAAATTGAGAATCAACATCACCATCATAATATTTAACACTAGCATTGAAGGAATGATCATAACAATTATGATAATCCCAATCATAAACCTCATATTCATGATCCCAATTCCAATTAGTATATTGATATTCCCAAGTTCTATATTCACAGAAATAACGATTATATGATTCATATTTAGTATCAGATAATTCTTGGAATGTTACTTCTGTATTCCATGCAGCATTATAATCACCATAATAACTACCATAGAATGAATAATTACCTTTTAATGGAATACTTGATTTGCTAAATGGATTACTAAGATTTGTTTGTCTTGTATTACTACAATTAATTTTATCATTAAGGCCATCCCCAACAGTACAATATGGAACATCAAATTTAAAATCTGAACCATCCCATGCATCATACCATTTTTTATCATTATACCAACTTCTTATAGTACTTATACTTGGATTAGGATCTTCAACTTTATAATAATCATCAGGATTAAAATTACCCATATCAACTTTAGCTTCATTTGAATGATTGTTTTTATAATAATTTCTAGCTGCTTCCATCTTTTCATACATTGTCTTATAATATAAATACATATTATAAAAATCTACTTGTTGTTTTCTTAAATCAACAACTCTTTGATTAAATACTGATGTACCCATTCCTCCAGAACTAACACCTTGTTTTGTGATACCAGAAGATACACAAAGTCTCTCGGCACTTACACCAACAACTGCATGTTGTTGTGCATTATGATCAACTTGGAATGAGAAATAAGTTCCCTGTTTAACATCTTTTTTATTACCAGGTAAAATAAATGCATATTTTTCTTTACATGAAATAGCACAATAATTTGAATCGTCAATAGAATGTGGATCACCCGTTATTGCACCACCACCAGAATTACCAATAGTATAACCTAAAATATCATCTGTTCTATTACCAGATTGTTCACTTCTATAATAATAAGCATCATTAACTACATCATAACTATTACCTTGAGAGTCAGTTTTACCAATAATACATCCTTCCCAATCAGTATTTCCAGAACCAACAGATCCTTCGTTTACTACTACGAAGTTTTCATCATCTTCAGTACATGCTAATGCAGCATCAGTTGGACAAGCATCTATATCACCACTTGGTGATTGACCACATGTATTAATAGCTAATGAAGCATTTACGGTAGCTTTATCACCATTATTTCCTTTGTGGAAAACAACAAAATTTTGTCTTGAATCATTAGCTTTAGAAACTGGAGAAATTTGCATTGCGTTTCTTGCATCTCCATTTGGTGAAGTATATGTTAAAGTACCAGTAATATTAGTATCTTGACAAGCATCACCAAGTCCATTAAGAACGAAAGTATATGTTTTTAATCCATTTTCAAATACAGGAGTTCCTTCTAATGTTCCGTTACTAAGAGTTACATTAGCTCCTAAACAATTTTCATCAGGACAATTCTCAACATAAGCATTTACATATATTTTATAACCGTTAGTACCTTGTTGTGTACTTCCTAATCTACTTAATCTTAAACCTAAAGTAGAACTATCTAAATTTTTTAATTCTGCTACCTTACTTAATGCAGCTGCAGCTAAGGCAGCACCATTATTATTTCCTGGCACTGAACCTGTAAGATATGGTTGTAAATGAGAATTAAATCTAGATTTTGCCGTATTACTTCTTGTATGATAATCACCTGATTGAATAGCTAAAATTCTAGCTGCTACTTCATAAGAAAAATATGAGTAATCATCAGTTGGAGCACCATTTTCTAAATAAACCTTATATAAAGCCATCATTCTTCTTCCAAACTCAGAATTAGAAGAAACTTGCTCAGATTTATATTGAAGTGTTTGCCCTCTATTAACACCATCAAAGTTAGGATCTAGACAAAAAGCAACATAATTAGCACCATCACAACCAATTCCATTTCCTACAACTTGATATCTAATATTACCTTGATTACCAATATATGGTCCTATTTTTAAGCCATTTTTTTGACTGACATTTCCATCAGGTGCTCCAGTGCTTCCATCTCTTGAAACTGCAAAATTAGAGCACGAAAAACCACTTAGTGCTCCATAAACAGTTCCTGAATTTGATGTATCCTTTATAGCATCATTCGAATCATTAAAACTAGGGACTTGTGTTGTACTTGGTCCTTGAGTTGTACTAGGTGCACTGTCCTCTTCTCTTACAGTTACAGCACTTACATTACTATAAACGCAAAAAATTGCTAAAATAGTAATAAGTATATATTTTGTTGATTTAAACACTTTATTATTCATCATACTAATCTACTCTTCTTTCTTCTTATTCTATAAATTACTATTATAGCAACCCCTATTATTACAACTCCAATTATGTACCACTTATATGTATCAAAAAATTTACCTACATTATATACAATTGATTTTTGTTGTCTTTCTTCTTCTTCTTTTTTAACTTTATATTCTTCAAATTTTGTATTAAAATCTGACATTGTTAAATTTGAATAATCAACGGTTGTATATTTCTTACATAACTCAAATTCTGGATATTCTTGGCAGACAGTATAGGTTGAAAAATCATTAAACATTGGTGTTGTTACAGCTAGAGCTTTTAATACTTCATTTTTACAACTGGAATCATTAGATCTAATCTTAACAGTAAATAATTTTACTTTAGCAGCCATACCAGCATCAACATAAACAACTCCATCCTTATCTTTATTCTTAGCTGATACTTCAACAGTTTCTTTAGTATCACTTCTAACTATTGATGCATTTAAGTCATCTGATAAGTTATAAATAGTTAAGTAATATGCTGGATAAGTTACATCAACTTCTCCATCTTCATCTCCAAAAGTATCTGAATCAAGTTTATCTACAACTTTATCATATTCTTGATAACTTACATTAACTTCATTAGCAAGTGATGAAAGTTCTAAAACTCTACTATCACTACAAGTTGAAGCTTTAACCCCCACTGTTATAAGCATTCCAAATAACAGCAATAATAAATAATTAATATTCTTTTTCATATTATCCTACCATTCCATTTTCTATAATACAATTTTAACATGACAGAAATAAATTTACAAGGAATTTAAATAAAAAACAAAAAAAAAATAACTTTTTCAAGTTATTTTAAGAGTTACATTTTCCGCCAACACCAGTGATTTTTTGTACACATTGAGAATAACCACAGGCATTAGAATCAGTAAGATTTTCATTAATTATTTGCATTATTAATCCAACAATTGATGGAACAAAGAATACTGCAATAGCTGCAATAGCTCTTTTTAAGAATACAACTAATTGTTTTTTGATTTCATCATCTTTTCCTGAAGTAACAGCTTTACCCATATCTAACATACCTAAAATAATTAAAATAATAGGAATAACGATTTTAAGTGCTGTAACTGCAAATCCTAATATAGTAAATATTGTTAAAACTCCTGAATTTGAACAAAATGTAGCTGCTTCTGCCATAATAATATCTCTCCTTCTCTTAATACAATTTTATTAAAAATATGCTAGTATGTCAAGTATTATTTACTTTTACACATTTATTTTACACTATTTATTTAAAATTACTTGTATTACGTTATATCCATATAGATCTAGTACATTAACTGCTCTCTTACTTTTATGACCACCCTGACAATATATATAATACGTTTCATCTTTATTCAATAATCTTTCTCTATTATAGAGTAATACTTCATAAGGTATATTAATAGCACCATCTATATGATGTTGATTATATATTTCTTTAGATTCAACATCAATTAATTTACCTAACTTAGGGTTATATTCATTTATATTAATTGATTTCATTAACTTCACCCATTATATTTTATGATTAAAATTAAAAATAATGTATTACATAAATACATTATTATTTAATTAGTTTTTTTTTATAATCATTACTGTTTACAAAATCATCAATTAAACTTATTAATTCTAAACTATGTGTCATTGAAATATTATGACCACCACCATTAATTACAGATATTCTTTCTTTTACTTTATCGCTAACAGTTGATAATACTCTTGATGGATTAACCATATTATCTTCACTACCATATATTATTTTAAAATCATTACTATTTAGTTTTTCTAATTCATCAAGCATATTTTCTCTTACAATACTTTGATAAGTATTTCTTAAAAACTTAGTACCATAAACCATTTCTTCAACTTTGACAACTTTTATTAAATATGCATCTCTAAGTGCATTTCTTATTGGTTCAACAAACTTAGGAGTTTTCATAAACTTTTTAGATTTATCTTCATTTCTAATTAATGCTGGTGAAACTAAAATTTCTTTTATATCATTATTAAATAATGTTTTATATCTTACAGCTACTGCTCCACCAAATGAATAACCTAATATATAATCAATATCTAAATTATTATCTTTTATATATTTATCTATGTATTTAGCATAATCATCTAATGTCCATTTTTTTGCATTTGGTTCTTTATTTTTTCCAAATCCAGGTAAGTCAGGATAATAAACATTATATTTTTTTTGCAATTCATTTATAAATTTCATACGATTAGTCCATGCAACATCAGTACATCTACCATAATAATTATCATAATCCCAACCATGAATTAATAAAATGTTTTTCATATTTTACCTCTTTCCTACTTTATTAACATTAAAATCATTATATACTCTATAATAAGATCCATAATGCATAAATATCATTGTGTCTTTTGGAATATCCTTAATAAAATCTAAATTATTAAAATATATTATCTTGTCATTATTAAAATACTTTTTAAAATCTTCATAAACATATACTTCATCAAATTTGTCAATTATTGAATTTAATTTTTCATATGGTTCATTTTCTTCACCATCTTCAGTTAAATTACATATTACTAAACATGATTTAGTATAATAATGATCTGCAAAATTATTAAATCTTGCAACACCAGATACATCTCCATCAAAAATAACATCATGATCATATACTTTTTCTTTTACTACTCTATTTTCAACAGTTTGCGCATTATTTAATCTATTTAAAATTGTATAATCATCAACTTTATAAAACTTAGCAACTTCAAAAGCAATAGTTTCTTCAAGTAAAGTTAATTTTGTTTTTATATATGGTTCAACTAATTTATTATAATCATTAATCTTAATTACATTTAAAGCATTTGTATTAACTACTTCCTCACCATTATAATAAACCATACCATCTCTTATATCTAACTTTTTTAATTCATCATCCATATTATTAATAATAGCATTATTAGCGTACTTTAATAAAAGTGATTTAAATTTAGTTATATCACTAATACTTTTTATATCTCCAATACCAATATGTTCATCACATACATTTAATAAAACAGCTAAATCAGGTTTTAATGTTTTTGAAAAATATTCTATGTGATTTTTATACCAAAGTGATGCTTCAGCAACAAAATAATCATAATCATTATTTAAAAAATTAATTACAAAATTATTTAATATTAATGGTGTTATCCTTTTACTATATATTCTAAGCGCTTTATCACCAAGTGCTTGTTTAATAAAACCAACAGTAGTTGTTTTTCCAACACTTCCAGTAACACAAATGATTTTTCCTTTATAATCACTTAATTTTTTTTGAAATATCTTATTTATTGAATCCATAATGTTATCAACAACAATATATTTACTCCCTACTGGCATATCTTTTACCATATTTTCCTCAATTACATAATAATAACTAGGATTATTATTTGCAACATCATTAATTTTAGGACGTAAATCATATTCTGAAATATACCATCCGTCTTTTAAATCATTTTTAGTTATTGTAACAGGAAAAAATAATATATTATTTTTTTCTTTTAAAATTGAATCATCATTATATTTAGTAATGCGAAAATAATCAAAGATAGTATTATCATTGATATTTTTAACATCTTTAATATTTATTATTTCACTTAATGTATTTAAATCCAATTTTAACCCTCCTTATATTATATAATTACAACCATATTCCATAAGTTATCATTAACATTGCAAGTATTAAACCAACAACCCAGAAAAGTTTAACTATATCTGTTTCTTCCCATCCTAATTCTTCAAAATGATGATGAAGAGGAGCTTTTTTTAATATTTTTTTATTAAATTTAGTAATTGCAATAATTTGAATAAATGATGAT
The DNA here is from genome assembly GCA_902783185.1 of uncultured Erysipelotrichaceae bacterium. Taxonomy (GTDB): domain Bacteria; phylum Bacillota_I; class Bacilli_A; order RF39; family UBA660; genus RUG12834. The sequence goes on along the minus strand of CACZPQ010000083.1, from coordinate 15,216 downwards.
AGTGTTTCAATTACAAATACACCGCCTATAACTGCTAGTGATATTTCATGTCTTGTAAGAATTGCAATTGCAGCTAAAGTTGCACCAAGTGCCATTGATCCAGTATCACCCATAAATACTTTTGCTTTATGAGTATTAAATAACAAGAATCCTAATAAAGATCCAACTAGTATAAAACAAAATATTGCAATTTCTGTATTACCCGATAGCCATGAAGTTGACCAAGCAATTAAACCATAAGCTAAAAAAGCAATTGCTGATAAACCACCAGCTAGACCATCTAAGCCATCTGTAATATTTACCGCATTAGATGAACCAACAAGTAAGAATAATATAAATAAACCATATAACCACCCTAAATTAACATCAATATTTAAGAAAGTTATTTCAATTGTAGGTTCTCCACCATTTCTAATGTAAATATAGAAAAATACTAAAGCAATTATAGTTTGAATTAATAATTTTAATAATATAGATAATCCTTTATTATTTTTATATCTTACTTTCAAAAAATCATCAGCAAAACCAAGTGCCGCATATGATAAGAATACACATAATACAATTATTATATTACTTGTTATTTCTATACTACCATATAACCATAAAAATACTAACGCCAATATAGTTGGTATTATAAATATAAAACCACCCATTGTTGGAGTTCCTTCTTTTTTTAAATGTTTTTCCAATGTATGGCTAACATGTTGTCCAATATTTAATTTTTTTATTAATGGTATAAATATTAGTCCAACTATTATTGCAAGTATGAATCCAAGCATTATAGCCATTGTTGATTTTGCTAATATAAGCATATATATCACTTCCTAATTTATATTATTATACTACATTAAATTTTTATATTCGATATTTAAAACATTATTTGACATAATTAATTGTCAATTTGACAACATTAATTTTACAATTGAATTATCTGATACATATAAATTTGCTTGTGGAGATTGATAAATAACTTTATTACCATCACCAGAATATTCTAAAGTATAACCTTTTAATGTTTTTTTAGCCTCATCTAATGACATACCAACAACATTTGGAAGTTTTTGATACTTTACATCATTCCAATTATATACTTTTGGCATTGGATCACTTGCTGGTTCTAATTTTCTAATACTAATATAACTTTCTAAAATTGCCTTTGCAACAGGTGCAGCAACTGTACCACCATATTGAGTTACACCTTTTGGATGATCTATTGCAACATAAACAACAATTTCAGGATCATCAGCAGGCATAAATCCAACAAAGGAAACTATGTAATTGCCAACCATATAATGTCCCTTATCAACTTTTTGAGCAGTACCTGTTTTACCACCTACTCGATAGTTTTCAATATATGCATTTCTACCAGTTCCATTTGCAACAACACTCTCAAGTGCAAACCTAACCATGTCTGATGTTTCTTTAGTAATTACTTGCCTAATACTTTCACTTGATGCTTCAAGTATTGTTGTTTTTGTATTTGAATCAGTAATATTTTTTAAAATATATGGTTTATATAAAGTTCCACCATTAACAGATGCTGAAACTGCTCTAACTTGCTGTATTGGAGTTACAGATATCCCTTGTCCAAAAGCAGTTGTTGCAAGTTCAACATTACCTACTTTATCCAAATCAAAAATAATACCATTTTCTTCTCCGATTAAATCTATTCCGGTTTTATCACCAAAACCATAATCTTTTATATATTTAAATAGTTTTTCTTTCCCTAATTTTAAACCAAGATTTACAAATCCTGGATTGCAAGAGTTTTCAACAACTTGAAGATAAGTTTCAGCACCATGTCCTCCTGCCTTCCAACAATGAAGTCTTGCACCATCAACAGTAATTGAACCACCATCATAAAAATGATCTTCAAATAAATTAACTATTCCTTCATTAATAGATGAAGCGAGTGTCGTGATTTTCATTGTAGAACCTGGTTCATATGTCATCCATATTGGCAAATTTCTATTTAGTATTTCAGTTGATGCAGTCTTATAATTATTTGGATTATAATTTGGTCTTGATGATATTGCTAATAATTCTCCAGTCTTTGGATTCATAGCTATAGCAAGTGCTTGTTCAGGATTATATTTATTCATAACATTATCAAGTTCTCTTTCTACTGCTTGTTGTAAATCTAAATCAATTGTTAATGTTATATCTAATCCTGATTTAGCTTCATTGTATTCTTCTGCTTCTTTTAATCTATTTCCTTTAGCATCACTAAAATATTTAATAGAACCATTTTCTCCTTCTAAATAATCATTATATTTTAGTTCTAAACCTGATAATCCTTGGTTATCTATTCCAACAAAACCTAATGTTTGGGCCATTAAGTTATCATAAGGATAATATCTTTTTGCTTCCTTAAGTAGATACACACCATCATAATTTAAGGCATTTATTTTATCTGCTATTTCAAATGATAATTGTCTACCTTCTGGATGAACTCGCTCTAATGATGTTTTTTTACTAACATGTCCTAACATATCATCATAAGATACATTTAAAATACTTGCTAAATCCTTTGCAACACGTTCTTTATCTTTTATTTGATTAGGTATTAAATAAAGTGATGTTGTAGTAATATTATCAGCAATTACTTTACCATTTCTATCTAATATTTTTCCTCTATCTGCAGTAATTGGTAAGTTTCTGGACCATAAATCCTTAGCAAGAGTATTAAGCTTATTATATTCAAATACTTGTATATAAAATACTTTTATAATAATGGCTAACATTAATAATGATATAAATAATACTACAAATCTTATTCTAACTTGTTTATCATGCCAAAACATATATTTCACCTAATAAATTATATTAAATAAAAAATAGAACTATTACAGTTCTATTTAAATAAATCTTGATATATTTCTTCATAATTACTTACTAGTTTTACCTTTAATTTTGAAAGTACTTTATCTGGAATTTCTTCTAAATCTTTTTCATTAGAAGATGGTATATAAACTTTAGTTACTTTATTATTATATGCAGCAAGTAATTTTTCTTTTATACCGCCAACAGGTAATATATCACCTCTTAATGATATTTCACCAGTCATTGCTATATTTTTAGGTATATTAATATTTAATATTAAAGATAGTATAGCAGTTGTTATAGTTACACCAGCTGATGGTCCATCCTTTTTTATTGCTCCTTCTAAAGCATGAAGATGAATATCTTTAGTATTAAAATAATAATCACTTATCTTATATTTTTCATTATGAGATCTAATATATGATATTGCAACACTAATTGATTCTTTCATTGAATCTCCAAGCATACCAGTAACTATCAAATTACCATGGCCTTCATAAAAACAACATTCAAGTGGGACAACACAACCACCATTGTCACTTTGAGCAAGAGCATTAACAAGTCCTGGTTCTAATGTTTTATTATAAACATCTTTATCATATTTTAGTTTGCCTAAATAATTAATAATCTTTTCCTCATTTAATGTTATTGGTAATTTGACTTTATTAATTGTATTATCAGTAATTATTTTTCTAACTAAAGTATCAAGTAATCTAGATAATTCTCTTACTCCAGCTTCTTTAGTATAATTATTAATTATAAATAATACTAAATCATCAATTATTTTAATTAATTTATCATCAATTAAGTAATTATCATATATTTTAGGTAATAAATATTTTTTAGCCATAGTTACTTTTTCAAAATCACTATATGATGATATTTCAATTATTTCAAGTCTATCTCTTAAAGCAACAGGAATATTTTCAATATTATTTGCAGTTAAAATAAATAATACATTTGATAGATCAAAGGGTTCTTCAATATAATTATCCACAAAGAATTCATTTTGGTTAGGATCTAAAATATCAAGTAAAGCAGAAGCTGGATCTCCTCTAAAATCTTTTCCCATTTTATCTACTTCATCAATTAATATTAATGGATTATTAACACCACATTTATTAATTGCTTGAATAATCTTTCCTGGATTAGAACCAAGGTAAGTTCTTCGATGTCCAATTAGTTCAGCAGGATCAGATAAACCACCAACACTTATCTTATAAAATTCTTTATTTAAAGCATCTGCTATTGAAACAGCAATTGATGTTTTACCAACACCTGGAGCACCAATTAAACATAAAATAGGACTTCTAAATTTTGGATTTCTTTTTTTAACAGTTAAATATTCTATTATTCTATCTTTAACATTATCTAATCCATAATGAGTTTTATCTAAACATTTTTTTACATTTATTATATTTGAATTATCTTTCTTACTATTATTCCATGGCAAATTAATGACAGTATCTAAATAATTAATAATAATAGAACTTTCTGGATAGTTTTCATTCATATTAGAATATTTATTTAGTTCTTTTAATAATTTATCTTTTGTTTTATTTGATACATTTAATACATTAATCTTTTCTTCATATAGATTAATAACATCTTCTTTATCATTTTCTTCACCAAGTTCTTTTTTAATTTCTTTTAATTTAGATTTTAAAATAAACTCTCTTTGGTTTCTTTCTAAATCATCTTGTAATACTTCATCTAATTTTGTATCAAGTTTTAATATTTCCATTTCAACTGATATATCATATATTAAAGCATTAGCTCTTTTTAAAGCACTAACTTCTTCCATATATAATATTTTTTTATCAATTGAAAATGGTAAGAATGCAGTAATTAAATCTGTTATTGTATCCAATTCATCAGTATTTTTTAAACTATTTAATATACTATTTGAAACAGTTGGATTTTCATTAACATATTGATTTAATAAGTCAACTAATTTTCTTTTAATTGCTGTTTCTTCTACTACGTCTTCTTTTATATCTTCAAGTAGTGAAACATCTGCCATTAATATATCTTCATCATCATCAAAGTTATTATAGTTATTAATATTAACTCTATTTAATCCATTAATAACAACTCTTACATTACCATTAGGAAGTTCTATCTTTGATTTAATATGTGCAACAACGCCAACATTAGGCAAGTCATTAATTTCAGGGGTTTCTTCCAAAGTATTTTTAGGACACACAACAAGTAAATGACCATTATGATGTTTCTTTGATAGTTCAACTACCTTTTCACTAATTGAATTATTTAATTCTAATTTAACTTCTTGATTAGGAAGGATGACAAACCCTTTAAGTAACATGACAGGTAAATAATTATTCATAGGGCTCATCTCCTTTTAAATATAATATTTATATTATCATAAATTTTTATTAATTCAATAAACATGACACTAACTTTACATAAAAATTAATATTTTTTTTCAAAAAGAAAAAAGTGATCAAAAAATGACCACTTTAATGACATAAAATCTTTTTTAAATTAAAAGATATAGTCTAATAATTATTTCCATATTTTATAGTTTAATCAGTTTCAAAAATTTTAAATTTAATAAACAAACTTTGGTTGTAATATTTATTTAAATTTATAACTAATAGTGATTCTTTATATTTTTTTGGCGTTATAAACTTTTTGCTTAAATAAATATAAAGTTTATTTATTAAACATCTGTGTATACTCCACCCATGCCATCATATTTACTAGCTATACTTGGAGAACTGAATTTAAATACATTTCCAAGTCCACCATTTCCAATAGTAAATTTTTTGGCATTATTTAAAGATATACTACTTGCAGCGTGTTGATAGCTGCCATAAACTCTACCACTTCCCGTAACTGTAAATGTTGTACTAGCTATAATACTATTACCACCTGTTGGCATCTTAATTACAGCACCATAACCATTACCTGGTGTTTTTTCATAGCTAGGATTAACTGTTCCATTTGAAGAATTAATTTTTGCCGAAGCTCCACCAAGTAAAGATGGTCCATTCAAATAAGTACCAATTAGATCATAACTTCTTACAGTTGGACTTTTTTTCCAAGCACAAGAAATTGATATAGTTTTATTAATTTTAGAAATTTTTAATATTTTTGATTGTGTTTCATGTGTAGTTGCTCTTGTTGAATACTCACCATGATACATTTCAACATACTCTTTTGACTCTACATTTTCAGGAACCATTTTAATATCATTAAAATAATTCATATCTTCTTGAGTCATGTATGTTTGATACCCTTCAAAATACATTTTTGTAATAAAGTCATATTGATTCTTAGTAAATGTCACTCCATTATCATTAATATAATAATAATCCTCTGCATTTACTGAGATTAATCCAATAAATAAACTACATACAAAAACAAATGAAAGATATAGGTATTTTTTCACTACTTCACTCCTTTCCTTCATCTACCCAACGTCGATACTAACATCATGGTAATAATTACCAAAGCAAGTACAACTTGACAAAGAAAAAAGTGAAATAATAACCTATTTCACTTCATTAATTTAAATATTTATCAATATAGTTTTCTTTAAAATATTTGTATAATTCATTTTTCTTTTTATCTTTATTATTAGAATAAATATTTCTTAATTCAATTATTTTATTTTTTCTATTTTTATTCACAACACAATAATAGTTTATATAATAGTCAACATTATCATACGTCCATTTAATAATCTCGTTAACATTATTAATTGTTACATCAAATGTATTTGAATCTATAAAATAAAACATTTCCACACTTTGATTTTCACCATATTTCTTTAAATAGAATGCATTTTCCTCTTTTTTATATTGAAATTCTTTTTTTATCTTCTCAGGAACATTAGCAAATTCTAATTTATACTTTTCATCATTATTTACATCATCTAGATTCTTTTTTAATAAATTATCATTTTGGTAAAAATTCATTATATCTAATTTAATCTTTTCTTTATTATTATCTTTTTCAATTGTTAAGAATAAATTAGCTATATATTCATTAAATGACTTATTATCCAATGGTAATATCTCATTATAACCATTATATTGATTAAACATTATATAATTTGAATCAGATTGACATAATATTTCATCTTCGTTATGGACTAAACAAATTCTATCTGATACTTGATCAGTTACTAAATTCATGTATACATTATTAACTGATTTATTTAAAATACCATTAATATCATATTTAGTCGAATCACCTTTAATATTATAAACACTAATATTATTATAATATGTTATAAAATAATAAGTTAAGAACATTACTATTAATATAAATATTATAAATGATGATATAATTAATATCTTTTTAGATTTCTTTATTTCTAATGTTATTAAACTATGGATAACATCATTTAATGTTTTAATATCTTTTACCATTTCACCTGCATAAATATCAATAATTGATACATCAAATATTTTACCAATATCTTTAACATTATCAATAGTAGGTACATCTATACCTCTTTCCCAGTTTGATACTGCTTGTCTACTTACATATATCATATTACCTAACTCTTCTTGAGTTAAATTCTTTTTTGTTCTTAATTCTTTAATATAACTGCCTATCTTATCATTATCAATCATTACAATACTTCCTTTGCCTCGTAAAATTATATACTAGATAGTACTATAACATATATTTTTTCAGTAAATAGCAACAATAATAATAAATAAAAAAGGAGAATTATTCTCCTTTAACTACTTCGATTGCTTTACGCATCTTCATATCATATTTAACAACTTCTAAACCACCAAATTCAGTTAGTAATTGTTCTTTAGTCATACCATAATTTTCAGCAAGTTTTTCAGCTTCTTTTTCTGCATCCTTATCTGTTATTTCAAACTTTTCTTCATCAGCTACAGCTTCAAGTAAATATCTTGCTTTTACTCTATTTTCTGCTTCTGGATGCATTTGTTCTTCAAGTTGTTCTCTAGTCATATGAGAAAATTCTAAATATTGATCTAAAGATAAACCTTGCATTCTAATTTGGTCTTCCATTTGATGCATCATTCTATGAATTTCTTCATGAATTATTTCATGATTAATTTCTACTTTCATATTAGATACAGCTTTTTCAATACATTCATTAATGTATTTATCTTCAATAGTTGCTTCTTTTCTCTTTATAATATCTTCTTTTACTTTGTTTTCAAATTCTTCTTTTGTTTTAACATCTTTATATCCTAAATCTTCATAGAATTCTTTATTTAGTTCAGGTAACACTCTTTCTTTTATTTCATTAACTTTTACTTTGAAAGTAACATCTTTATTTTTTAATTCTTCAGTATAGTTTTCTGGAAATTTTAATTTTAATTCTTTTTCTTCTCCAACTTTCATACCAATTAATCCTGTTTCAAATCCAGGAATAAATGTATTAGAACCTATTTCAAGTGGATAGTTTTCTCCAGATCCACCATCTAGTTTTTTACCATCTACAAATCCTTCAAAGTCTATAATAGCAGTATTTTTATCAGCAACAACTCCGTTTTCTTTTACTACTATTTCAGCAAATCTTGCTTGAAGATTTTCTATTTCTTTACTTAATTCTTCTTTAGTTACACTAGCTTTTTCTTTTTTAACACCTAATGCTTTATATTTTCCTAATTTAACTTCTGGTTTAGTAATAATAGTAAATACATACATTATATGTTTTTCATCTATTTCTTTAATATCAACAGCAGGTTCAACTACTGGAATTAAATCTTTATTACCAGTCATAACACTACGATATGCTTCATCAAGACCTAAATCCATTGCATCTCTATATAAAGATTCAATACCAAATTTCTTAATATACATATCTTTAGTTACATGGCCTTTTCTAAACCCATCAATTTTAGCATTTTTTACATTCTTTTTAAAAGATTCATCTAGTAATTTTTCCCATTCTTTATCTTTAATAGTATATTCTATTTCTTTAACGTTTTTCATATATTAGTCCTTTCTTAAGATATTTTAGTAATTTTAATTTTATAAGAACCATCTGGTGATTCTACATCAATTACATCCCCAACTTTTTTACCTAAAATAGCATTTCCAATTGGTGATTCATTAGATATTTTATTTTCAAATGGATCAGCTTCTAAAGAACCAACCATTTTATATTCTTCTTCTTCATTATCTTCAATATACTTAATAGTAACTTTAGAACCAACTGAAACAACATCCTTTGTTCCTTCTTGAATATCAGAATGTTCTAATTCATATTCTATTTCTTTAATTCTAGCTTCAATTCTACCTTGCTCATTTTTAGCAGTATCATATTCAGCATTTTCAGATAAATCTCCTTGTGCTCTAGCTTCTTTGATAGCTAAAATTATATTTGGTCTTTGATTTTCTTTTAAATCATTTAATTCTTGTTCCAAGGCTAAATAACCTTCTGGAGTCATTATTATTTTTTCATCTTTTTTCATAATATCACCTTCATAAAATTATACTTCATAATCATACTACAAATAGTCCTTAATGTCAAAGATTTTAAGTCGCATCATATCATTTTTTTCTAACTTAATTGGGCACTTAATCTTTAACACTTCTTTTGGATGTCTTGCTGCTGTAACTTCTTCTTCATTTTCATCAATTATCTTTTCTATTTTAAATGTTGTTGCATCTAACTTAGGTCCAAAAAATTCAACTGTGGTTCCAACCTCAAAATAATTTCTTTCTTCTATTGTTGCAATTTGGTTTTCTTCATCATAATCTAATACTAAACCTAAAAAATCTTGATTAGATACCTCTTCTCTACCTAAATAATATTGTTCGTTAACACCAGGTTCTTTATCAAAAAATTGAGGTGTTGAATCTCTATTAGCACATCTATTTAATATATCTAAATAATATTTACTATATTCTAAAGTTAATGAATTATTCATTATTTTATCAATTATTTGTCTATAAGTTTTAATAACCGTTGCTATATAATAAATTGATCTCATTCTTCCTTCAATCTTTAATGAATTAACACCAATATCAATCATTTCTTTAATATATGGAACCATATTTAAATCTTTTGGTGTCATTGAATAAGTATTATTATCTCCATCTATGTCAAAAGAAAAACGACAAACTTGTGCACAACCACCACGATTTGAATCTCTATTAGTTGCATAATTAGATAATACACATCTTCCTGAAATACTTGTACACATAGCCCCATGAATAAAGCATTCTAAATCAGCACCAGTTTCATCTTTTATTTTTTTTATATTTTCTTTTGATGCTTCACGAGCTAAAACAATTCTTTTAGCACCCAAACTTTGATAAAACTTAACTGTTTCATAATTTAGTGAACTTGCTTGAGTTGAAACATGTAGTTCCATTTTTAAATTATTCTTTTTCCATAAGTTCATAACATATATATCAGAAACAATAATTGCATCAATACCTATTTCATCTAATTTTATTAAATACTTTTCTAAATCTTTTATATCATCATTATGAAAAACAATATTAACAGTAACATAAATCTTTTTATTTAACTTATGAGCAAACTTTGTAGCTTCAGTTAAATCATCAATTGAAAAATTATGAGCATTTGCTCGCAAAGAATAGTCTTGACCACCAACATATACAGCATCTGCACCATACAAGTATGCTATTTTTAATCTTTCAAAATCACCTGCTGGTGATAATAATTCTACCATTTATGTCACCTCTATTTCATTAATTATTTTAATTTATATATTGTTTTAGTATCTAAAAAACCATTATCAGTATTATCAATATCATTTCCATTAATAAAACTAATAACATCATCAGTATTAATAAATGATGTATTAATATAATAATAAAGAACATTATCTAAATCTAATAATCTACTTCCATTAAATATTTTATTTGACAAAAATACTGTTCCATTATCATCTTCGATTACATTAAACTTAATATCAGATGCTTTATCCTTTATTGTATTTTTTAATTTAATATCTAAATTATTATATTTATAATAATTACTTAATAATTTTCTTTTTGAATACATAATTTGATTATAACCAAATACATGAAGTACTACTTCTTTATTACTTTTCATAGTAATATCTTTTAATTCATCATATGTTAATTCATTTGATATAAATACACTATCAACATAGTTAAGCCATATATTAACTGATTCATAATTACAATTAAAATGATTCATAAAAAGTATTTTATTCCCATTTATATTTAATTCTTTAAAAACATTAATTAAGCCAATATCCTCAAAAATAAAACCATCAGCATTAATTTTTGGTAATAATTCTTTTAAATTATCAATTTTTTTATTATCCAATACTTGATTAATTAATACATACTTTTTATCATTAATATTATTAATTTCTTCATAAGAAAAGGTATTTTCATATCCAATAGAATAATCTTTTAATGCAAAAACAAAAGTTGATATTCCAACTTTTTTATAAATCTCTAGATCTTTAATATTATTAATTGTAACTAAAAACTTAGTTTTCTTCTTTTCTTGTACTGACACTTAAACCATCACCAATATCTAAAAATTCAGTATTAAATTCATCATTATATTTTAAGAAATCAATATATCCTTCGATTTTTTCAACTAATTGTCTTAAATTTTTACTTTCAATAGTATCACTTTTTCCAACTAAACCATGAAAATTAATATTATCAGTAATAATAACACCATTCTTACTTAAAAAATTTTTATACTTTTCAAAGAAATTAATATTTTGACCTTTAGCTGCATCAATAAATATTAAATCATATTCTACACCTGTTAAGTTAACCTCTAAGGCATCTTGATAAACAACATTAATTCTTTTATCTAAATCACTTTTTTTAATGTTTTTTAAACATTCCATATATCTAGTTTCATCTCTTTCAATAGTTGTTAATTTAACATCATCACTAGAAGATGCCATTAATATAGCTGAGTATCCTATGGCACTACCTATTTCAAGTATTGATTTAATATTATGTTCTCTTATATATTTCATAATATATACAATTGATTCTTTTTGGATTATAGGAACATTATTCTCTGAAGCATAAGTTTCCATTTCCTTAATTAAATCTTGCATAAATTATTCTCCTATCTACTTTATTTTATTCATTTCATTATAAAAGGGATTAACTCCCTTCATGTGAAATATTATAACATATATTTATTGTTTTTAAAATACTTATTTATTATAACCAAAGATTTGCTTTTTTTAATTCTTCAATTACCTTTAATTGTTCTTGATTAGTTTTTGAAAAATAAACTTTCTTTGTTTTATCAGCAACAAAGAATAAATAATCATTTTCTGCTGGTTCTATAGCTGCTTTAATTGATGATATACTAGGTGATGTAATTGGGCCAACAGGTAATGCTTTTACACATGATCCTCTTGTATTATATGAATTACAAGCATTTAATTCATTAAGTGTTAATGGATCAGTAAATTTCTTTTTAGTAGCATAATATGTAGTAACATCACTACCTAAAGACATACCAATACTAAGTCTGTTATAAAATACACCTGCAACATTTTCTCTATCTTCATCAGTTGCTGCTTCTAATTCAACAATGGATGCTAGAGTTAAAAATTGATGTGGAGTATATTTACTATTAATTATTTCATCTTTATATGCTTCTAATTTTAAACCTAAATTATCAATTAATTTAATAATAATATCTTTTACAGTTGCTTCTTTAGTGAATTGATAAGTATTTGGATATAAATAACCCTCTAATGGATAATATATATTTTTATTTAGTATTTCATCAGTAATAAACCAGTATTTATTAATTAATTCATTTAAAAATTCCTTATCATTCATTACCTTTAGTACTTCATCTTCACCTATTTCTAATTTAGATGCAATAGTTTTAGCATAATCAGGTATTCTTTTTCCTTCAACAAAAGTTATTTCATAATTATCATTTTTTACATCACCATTTATAAATTTAATAAATATTTCTTCTAAAGACATTTTTTTATTTAATTCATAGTTTCCTGCTTGAAAAGATATTCCTTTATGCAAGAATAAATATATCTTAGCAGCAAATTCATCTTTAATTAAGTCATCTTGTTTTAATTTTTTTATTATACTTAATGTTGATGTACCAGTCTCTATTTTAAACTCAAGACTTTCATTTTTATTAACAGGTCCTATTGCAACAAAAAAATATACAATAAAAGATGCTATTGTTAATAATATTAAAGATATAATTCCTATAATTACCCCTATTATTACCTTTTTATTCATATAATATAACTCCTCTTAATTATTTTTCTTTTCAATAGATGATAAAATAGATTCTAAAATATTATAATCTTCTTTATTATCAATTGGATTAAGCAAAGAGTTTTCTTTATCATAAATACCTAAATATACTCTTTCTTTTCCATCACTATCTTTTGTATTATCAGTATAAGCAACATATGTATTATTATCTCTTTCATATGTTAAATATACTTCAACTTGAAATTCTTTTCCATTATCATCTCTTAATACAATAATATTTTTATTCATTATTACACATCCTTAAATAAGTATCTAATATAATCATTGCAGCATATTCATCTATTACTTTTTTCCTTTTTTCTCTTTTAAAATTGTTCTGAATTAATATATTTTGTGCTTCAACTGTTGTTAATCTTTCATCAACTAATTCAACTTTAATATTGAATCTTTCATCTAATAATTTTTTGAAATTAAGACTTCTTTGACTAGCAAAGCCTAATGAATTATCCATATTTTTAGGCAAGCCTAAAACTAATACTTTAATATTATATTTATCTATTATTTTTTCAAGTTCATCTAATAAATAATTATAATTCTCATTATCATATCTTAATGTAGTTAAAGGTGATGATAGCATCATACCTTCATCAGAAATAGCAAGACCTAATGTTTTAGTGCCTAAATCTAATGCTAATACTCTCATTTTATTTTTAAGTATTCCTTTACTAATAATGCAACAAGTTCAGATCTATCAATACTAATAATTTTATTTCTAGCTCCTTCAAAATTAGATATATATCCTGGATCACCAGTTATTATATATCCAGTAATTTGATTAATTGGATTATATCCCTTTTCTTTTAAAGAATCATAAACTTCTTTTAATGTTTCCTTAATAGAAGCATCTTTAATTTCTTCAATATCAAATAAAACAGTTTTATCCATAAAATTCACCTAATATAATTTTAACATATTTAATTAAATAATAAAAGTATTGATTTAATCAATACTTTTTAGACATTAAATAAAGTATTTAACAATAATTAATTTAAAGCCTATTCTAATAAATCTAATAATATTTGAAATATTAAAGCATCCACCATTAATGCTATATAATTCATTATTAGTTAAAGTCATTTTAATCACCTCCCTTCATGTTAGTTTCTAACTCCTTTAACTCTTCAATAGATTTATTATTTTTAAATAATTCTAATTGATTTATAGCTATATTATTTAATCTAACTAATCTATCTGCTTGATTAACTTCATCTTGAATTAAATTAGCATTAATGTTTTCTAAATTACTTAATATAATTAAATGAATCATATCAGTATAATCCCTAATATTACCTTCATCTTTTAAATCAGGATGTTTATCTCTCCATTCTTTAGCTGTCAGTCCAAATAAAGCAACATTTAATACATCTGCTTCATCAGCATATGTAATTCTTATTTGATCTTCACTTACTTTTGGAATAATATAGTTTTTAATAGCCTCAGTATGAACTAAATAATTAGCTTTAGAAAGTAATCTACTGGCATTCCATTCGATTTTGTTTTGATAATACTCATTCTTTTTTAATCTTTCAAATTCTTGAATTAAATACAGTTTAAAAGAAGGACTTAATATTGATGCAAATTCAAATGCAATATCTGGGTGAGCATATGTTCCACCATTCTTACCAATTTTAACTACAAACCCAATAGCATTTGTTTTATTTATCCATTCACTAATACTTGGAGTAAAAGTTAATAATCCAGCATTTATTCTAAAGTGTTCAGATTCGAACACTTTAAAGTCATTGTTATATATTTCTTCCCAAGTAGAAATAAACTCCAAAGTGTTTCTATTTCTTAACCAATTTCTTATTATATCTGCCGGTCTTGAGCCATTATCCTTATGTTTAGCAATATCTGTTAATGATATATAATCAACATTTCCAACCCTCATTATTCCTATTTTATTGTTATTAACAAAAATATCAGTTGTTATTAAACTATTTGACATTTTAATCACCTCCCTTCATGTTGTTTTCTAATTGTTTTAACTCTTCGATAGATTTATTATTTTTAAATAATTCTAATTGATTTATAGCTATATTATTTAATTCAATTAATCTATCTCTTTGATTAATACCTTTAGATATTAAATTAGCATTAATGTTTTCTAAATTGCTTAATATAATT
>CACZPQ010000082.1 GCA_902783185.1 uncultured Erysipelotrichaceae bacterium | reverse complement strand
TCAGTAAAGAATACTAATCCTTCATTTGGAGCAAATATATCTTTACCAGTTATAATTCTAGAATCATATTCCACATTAAATAAGTTTAACATAGTTGGAATAAAATCTAGAGAATTAGTAATTTTTTCAATAACTTTATGTTCTTGTTTGTTATTCCAAATTATTAATGTAGAATGATTTACTTCAAATCTTTCATCTCTAGTATAAGTAGATAATTCATTAATTGAATTAATATTCATTGAATAAGGATAATGATCTGGAACAACAGCAATTACAGTATCATCAAGTTTTCCTGCTTCTTCAAGTTTTTTAATTATTAATTCTAATGCTTTATCAAGTTCAATATTAGCAGCAACATAACCCTTAGCTTCATCACCAACTTGTAAATCAGCTACAGCATCTTTATTTCTCCTAGACATTGCATTTGGCCATGGCATATGTCCTGAAACTGAAACATAATAAGCCATAAATTTATCATGAGTTAATATTTCATCTATTGTAGCATTAGCCATATCATAATCAGATTGAGGCCACATATTACAATTCATAAGTTTTTCTAAACCTGTTCCTTTAGATAAATAATTAGTATAACCTAATGATTTTAAATATTTATCTCTACTTTGAAAAGTCCCAGTATTTGCATGATATGCAGAAACATAATAATCTCTATCATTAAATACTTTACCTAATCCATAAGGAAAATATGTAGTACCTGGTCTAAATTTAGTTGTTAGCATTGCAAGATTTGCAAAAAGACCAGTTTGCATTTGAAATTCACCACCAATAGTACTCATATTAATTGGTGTATAAAAGTTAGTAAATTCAAATCCTTCATGAGATAATTTATATAATGTTGGTGTATATTTTTCAGATATAGCAATTTCATTTAAACTTTCACCCATAACAACAATTAAATTTTTACCCTCATAAATACCTGTATATTCATTTTTATATGTTGGTTGTTGATTTTTAAAATATTCATGCATTCCTTTAACTGTTTTATTATTAGTACTTTCAATCAAAGAATCAAAATCTATATCAAGCATATTAGGTCCAAATGATTTTTCTTCTTCAGTAAGTATTTCAATTAAATTATCTGATTCTATTTTTTCCTCAACTGGAATAAACATTCTTTTAATATCTAAGTAAGTAGAAACATTTAATCCCATTTTTTCTATATTCATTGCATTATTGTCTATATCATTAAATAATTGTTTATTTTCAGTACTTAAATTAATACTAAGTATAAATAAACCAATAAATACAATAAATATAATTGCTTGAAGTATTATATTACGTTTACTTTTTCTGAATAATAATCTTTTTTTATATATTAATATAAATATAAATGGTATTAAGAATAATATTAGTATAGGTAATCTTTTAATAATTTCCATTACTGCATCACCTATAAATGTTGCAGCCTGATCACTAATACCTAATAAATGAAATGAAAAGAATGTATTAAATAAGCTCTTAAATAAATATGATCCAAAGTAATAAATACTAAGTATAAAAACCATTACAATAGATATTATTGTATTTGCTTTTCTATTTCCAATCTTACATATAAAACCTAAAAAGATAGATAAAACAATAGTAAATAAAGTAGTATATAATAGTTTAATACTAAATAAACTATTTATACCAAAAGTAACAATATTAAATAATACTTCCATATACATTATAGATAAGAATAATATTATTAACAAATTAACCTTTTTTACTGGAGTCTCATTTTTAACTATAGCACTATCTTTATCTTTATATTTTATTTCTCTTTTAGTAACCTTTTCTTCTTTTTTGTCATTTCCTATTTTTTCTTTTTTAATAATAGGTTTTTCACTAATTTCTTTTTTTACTTGTTTTATACCATCATTTGCTTTATTGTCACCCTTTTTCTTAGGTAACTCAACAACACCAGTATCATATAGTTTTTCTAAATCTATATTAGCAGTAATATTCTCTTTAATTACTCTTTTATTAGTTTTCTTAGCAGTTGTTTTCTTTTTAGTACTAACATTCCTTTTATTTCTATTATTACTCATAAAATCATTCCTTTATTAAAGTTAATTGAACTTTTTCACGTTCTTTATCAATGTTATCAACATAACACTTAATTA
>CACZPQ010000081.1 GCA_902783185.1 uncultured Erysipelotrichaceae bacterium | reverse complement strand
CCACCTGCAAAAACTGATGGATATATTGTATCTAATATAGAATGTGAAAATGCAACAGGTACATGGGATTATACTAATTGGGGATTATTAACTACTAATATGATTGGAAGGGTAACATGTGATATAACCTTTGAAGAAGCGCAATATAATAATGTTACTAAATGGTTAGCAACAGCCAATATAAATAAAAATTATACTACATTAAGTGAGGTATTTAATGATACAGATACACTATCAACATTAACAAATAATGAAACTTCTTGTGATTATTTAGATAATTCAACTGATTGGATAAATGATGTTACATCAAATGAAAATGCAATGACTTATATTGGTAATAATGATTATTGTGCTGATAAATTACTTGGTGATAACAATTGGATAAATACTATACTTGATGGTGAATTTTATAGTAAAATAACCAAACCTCTTGTTCCTAATATGACATCTAATACTGAACCTAGTGGGGAGGCTTTTGCAAGTACTTCATATGCTAGTACTTATGAACCACATAGGTCATTTTCTGATGATTTTGGAATTTATCAATGGATGAGTGCATCTGGAAAAATACCTGCATATATCGGCTATGATTTTATAAATCAAAAAAAGGTTTATTTATTATCCGTAACTAATAAGCATGCTACAAGAGAATTTAAGGATTTTACTATTCAAGGATCTAATGACAAAGATTCATGGGTTGAATTGACAAATAATTTGGTGAATCCTTTAACAAATGGTATTACATCTAAATTTAAAGTAAGTAATATTGGTAGTTATAGGTATTATAGATTATATATAACTTCTGGTTATGAACCTCAATATGGTGTGGTTGGTGGAAGACTTCAATTTTATGGACGTTAAAAATAACTATTTAATAGTTATTTTTTTAATTATTTATAAATTCAATCCTTTATTATTATTTAAAAATATTTTATAATATTAAAAGTTGGTGATAATAATGAATATTTTGGAAGGATTAAATGAAAATCAAATTAAGGCAGTAACACATATGGATGGACCATGTCTTGTAATTGCTGGTGCTGGTTCTGGTAAGACTAAAGTTTTAACTACTAGAATTGCATACTTAATCGAACAAGGTATTAAACCATGGAATATTTTAGCTATTACTTTTACTAATAAAGCAGCTAAAGAAATGAGAGAACGTTTAGATTTATTAATTAATGAGGAACCAGGTTTTGTTGGTACATTTCATTCCCTTGGGCTAAGAATTATTAGAGAAAATCATGATGTATTAAATTTAACTAATAATTTTACTATTCTTGATAGTGATGATGTATTATCTATTATTAAAAAATTATTAAAAGAAAATAATTATGATCCAAAAGAATATTCACCATCATATATTAGAAATAGAATTAGTTTCATTAAGAATGAAAACTTATCTAGGGGAGAAATAGAAAAGTTTTTCAATACTCAAGCAGAACAGGTTGCTATTCAAATATATGATAAATATGAAGAATTATTAAGTAAAAATAATTCTGTAGATTTTGATGATTTATTAAGATTACCTGTTAAATTATTTGATGAACATAAAGAAATATTAGATAGATATCAAGAAAAATTTAAATATATATTAGTAGATGAATATCAAGATACTAATGAAGTACAATATCAATTTAATAAAAAACTATCTAGCAAATATAAAAATTTATTTGTTGTTGGAGATCCAAATCAATCTATATATGCATTTAGAAATGCTAATTTTAAGAACATTTTAAACTTTGAAAATGATTTTATTAATACAACAGTTATACCATTAGATCAAAACTACCGTAGTACTAATTTTATATTAGATGCTGCCAACTCTATTATAAAAAATAATAAAGAAAGAAAAGAACTAAATTTAAAAGGTAATATTGGAGAAGGTATAAAGACAAAATATATAAGGACATATGATGATAAAAATGAAATTAGTGTTGTTATTGAAGAAATAAAAAAACTAATTAATGAGGGTTATGATTATAAAAATATTGGAGTTTTGTATAGAACAAATGCTCAATCAAGACTTGTTGAGGAAATGTTTTTAAAGAGTAATATTCCATACAAAATAGTAGGTGCATATTATTTCTATTCTAGAAAAGAAATAAAAGATTTATTATGTTATTTAAAACTTATTTCTAATTTAAATGATGATGTTGCTTTAAGAAGGATAATTAATGTTCCAAAAAGGGGTATAGGTGATACATCAATTAATAAATTAGAAGCATATGCAAGAGATAATCATATATCAATGTTTGAGGCTATCAGTGAAAAAAAACAATTAGAATTTAAAAACTTAATATTAGAGTTAAGACAAAAAGCTAATGATTTATCATTAACTGAATTAATTGATTTAATATTAGATAAATCAGGTATGAAACAAGAATTAGAAAACGATAAATCATTAGAAAGTGAATTAAGATTAGATAACTTAATGGAATTTAAATCAATTACTGCTTCATATGAAGAACAAACAGGATCAGTTAATCTAGAAGATTTCTTATCTGAAGTATCTTTAGTTGCTGATGTTTCAGAACATAAAAGTGATGGTAATGAAGTTACTTTAATGACAATTCATAGTGCTAAAGGTTTAGAGTTTGATGCTGTATTTTTAGTAGGTATGGAAGAAGGATTATTTCCACATCAACAATCATTATTTGAAGATGGTGGTTTGGAAGAAGAAAGAAGATTATGTTATGTTGGTATAACAAGAGCTAAAAAAAGATTATATCTAACTAATGCAAAAAGAAGAATGTTATATGGAAAAGAATGTTTTAATCCACCATCTAGATTTATTGATGAAATTGATAAGGAATATCTAGATATCGTTAATCCTTCACTTGAAGAAGTTAAAAAGATTGATAAAGCTGAATATTATTCTGAAAATAGTGAGGATTATAAAGCTGGTGATGTTGTTATGCACCAAATATATGGACGAGGTACTGTTGTAGGTGTTGAAGATAATTTTATTACAATTGCTTTTGCTAAAAACTATGGCATAAGAAAGTTATTAAAAACATATAAGGGATTAAAGAAATTAAATTAATATATTTTAGTGAATTTAGAAATATAATTAAAGTGTAAAAATATTAGGTAAATATTGAAGAAAACACTTGTTTTATTAATATATTTATGTTAATATCTTATATGTGAATTTTTATAATTTACATATTAAGTGGAGGGGAAGAGCGGAAAGCCCATACCACTTACACGAATTTATAATAAACACATAAGGAGGTGTATTTCGTGGCTAAAGAAGTCGTAAACAAGATTAAATTACAAATTCCTGCTGGAAAAGCTACTCCTGCTCCACCTGTTGGAACAGTATTAGGTCCTGCTGGAATCAATTTAGGTGAGTTCTGTACAAAGTTCAATGATGCATCTAAAGATAAAATGGGGGATATTCTTCCTGTTGAAATTACTGTTTATGGTGATCGTTCATTTGATTTTGTTCTTAAAACTCCACCAGCTCCATTCTTAATTAAAAAGTATGCAAAAATCCAAAAGGGTAGTGCTAAAGGAGCTAATCAAATTGTTGCAACATTAACAATTGATGATATTAGAAAGATTGCTGAAACAAAAATGCCTGATTTAAATGCAAATGATATCGATGCAGCTATGAAAATTATTGAAGGTACAGCTAGAAACATGGGTGTTGCTGTTAAAGGTGTTAATGATGCTGAATTAGCTGAACAACAAGCTGAAGCTGCTGCTGCTGAAATCGAAGCTGCTAAACGTGAAGCAGAATTAGAAGAAATGGAAGCAGAGATTAAAGAAGAACAATCTGTTGATGTTGAAGTAATTAATGAAAAAGCAGAAGAATCTGCTGAAGAAAAAACTGAAGAATAATTTTAAAAATAAATTTCCGCTAATTAAACCACAAGTTAGAAAGGAAGAGAATTATGAAAAAAGGCAAAAAGTTCGTGGAAGCTTCTAAAAAGGTAGACAAAAAAATTGAATACTCAAAAGAAGAAGCAATAAAGTTAGCAAAAGAAACTTCTATTACTAAATTTGATGGAACTGTTGAAGTTGCTTTCAAATTAAATGTTGATCCTAAAAAAGCAGATCAACAATTAAGAGGTTCACTTGTTCTTCCAAATGGAACAGGTAAATCAAAAAGAGTTTTAGTTATTGCTAAAGGTGAACAAGCAGAAGCTGCTAAAAAAGCAAAAGCTGATTTTGTTGGTGATGCTGACATGATAGAAAAAATCGAAAAAGAAAACTTCTTCGATTACGATGTTATTGTTGCAACACCAGATATGATGCCTATGCTTGCTAAAGTAGGTAAAGTTTTAGGACCTAAAGGTTTAATGCCAAACCCTAAGACTGGTACTGTTACTACTAATGTTGCAGCTGCTATTGATGATATTAAAAAAGGTATGGTTGAATATAAGACTGATACTTTCGGAAATGTTCATACTATTATTGGTAAGACATCATTCGATGATAAAAAATTAGTTGAAAATTTAACATATGTATTTAATGCAATCAATAAAGCTAAACCTCAAACTGTTAAAGGTACTTATATTCAAAATATGGTTGTATCTTCAACTATGGGGCCTGGAATTAAAGTTGATAAAAATTCATTTGACATTTAATTAATTTTTATCTATAATTAATGTTATTAAAAAAGCGATTTTACCAAAGACAGCAAGTACAAAAATAAATCTTGCCGAGGAAAGTCATAAACTACAATTACTTTGTATTTTAAAGCTTTCCCATATGGATAAGCTTTTTTTAATAAAATATAAAGAAAGGAGATATAAACTTATGGCATCTCAAAAGATTCTTGAATCAAAAGAAAACATTGTTAAAGAAATTACTGATAAAGTAAAATCAAGTGAATCAGTTATTTTATTTGCATACCAAGGTTTAACTGTTTCTGAAATGGAAGAGTTAAGAAATGTTTTAAGAGAAAACGAAGCTGAAGTTAAAATTTATAAAAATACTTTAGTTAAAAGAGCTCTTGACTCATTAAACATTAATATGGAAACTTCATATCTTGAAGGACCTAATGCTATTGTTTTTGGTAAAAACTTACTAGAACCAATTAAGGTTATTTCTAAGTTTGCTAAAGAACATGAAGCTGCTAATGTTAGAATTGGTATACTAAGTGGTGAAGTAGCTGATTTAGATGTAATTAATAAATATGCAACTATTCCATCAAGAGATACATTACTTACTCAACTTGCTTCTGGTATGATGGCTTATGTTAAAGATTTATCTATTGCATTAAATTTATACAGTGAATCTAAGGAAAATTAAGTTTATTAGAAAGGATTGATATTATGGCAAAATTTACTAAAGAAACATTTATTGAAGGATTAAAAGAAATGACTATTCTTGAAGTTAAAGAATTAGTTGATGCAATGAAAGAAGAATTTGGAGTAGATCCAAGTGCTGTAGCTGTAGCTGCTGCTCCTGCTGCTGGTGATGCTGCTGGTGCTGCTGCAGATACACCAAAAACTGTTGTATTAAAAGATGCTGGTGCTACTAAGATTGCTGTTATTAAGTTAATCAAAGAAGCTACTGGTTTAGGATTAGTTGAAGCTAAAGCTTTAGCTGATAATGGTGGTAACATCAAAGAAAATGTTTCTGCTGAAGAAGCTGAAAAATTAAAAGCTGATTTCGAAGCAGCTGGTGCTACTATAGAATTAGCCTAATTAAAGTTCCTTAATGGAACTTTTTTCTTTTCTTTTAAAACTATTTATTATATAATTAAATTGTATGGAGGTTTTGTTATGAATAATAAGGAAGCATATAATATTGCTATTAATGAATTAGAAATTATTGAAAAAGAGTATAATGAATTAAAAAAGGATGAAAAAGTAAGAAGATACAATCAACTTAAATTTCGTAGGGATATTTTAATAGCTGATAAAAATGACTTTTATAAAAGATATAAAAATGAGGAATATAATAATTGTAAACATTTATTAATAACTACTTATGCAAAGCCAAGTAGATTAGATAAATCTAAAGTTGTTACCTATTGTGGTTGTTTAAAATGTGGACTTAATGAAAAAGTATTAAATGTTAATGGATGGTTTATAGATTATGATCAATTATCATTAGATGAACAAATTATGTTTGATTTTTTATCAAATAAGCCCTTAAAAAAAGAAAATGTTACAGATATTGAATGTGATTTAGAATTAGCTAGAGCTATTTATAATAAAATAATGGAAGCGCACCCTAAAATTAGTGATAAAAAAGCAATTAAGTATTTAGGAATAGCTTTGGACAATATTAGAAATATTGATATGACTAATGAAAGAAAAGAAAGTAGAGTAAAAAGATTGGGATTAAGAAAAGATTTTAATGATTGGCAAAAAGATGATGTAATGAATTAATTTTAAATATTTATCACTTTTATTTCACAAAAATAACATAAATAGAGTATATACTTTATTTATAGAAATGAAGGTGATATTTTAATTTAAATAGATAATAAATAAAGTAAAAAAGAATAAAAATTTTTATAAATTTTTCATATATATATCTCACTCCATATACTTTTTAATAAAGAAGGATTTTAATTTCCTTCTTTATTTGTTATAATTGAATAGGTGATAATAATGATTCAAAAATATTTGATAGTTTTCTTAGTATCAATGGTACCTTTAATTGAACTTAGAGGTGCAATACCTTATGCAGTTGCATTTGAATTACCATTAGTACAATCATATATTATTGCAATAATAGGAAATATGATACCTGTTCCAATAGTATTCTTTTTTGCAAGAAAAGTATTAGAATGGGGTAAAGATAAAAAGGTTATTGGTAAATTTTTTAGTTTTTGTTTAAAAAAAGGTGAAAAAGGTGGTAAAAAACTTGAACAAAAAGCGGGGAAAGGACTATACGTTGCATTACTTCTTTTTGTAGGTATACCACTTCCGGGAACTGGTGCTTGGACTGGAACATTAGCAGCATCTATATTAGATATGGATTTTAAAAAATCCGTTTTAGCGGTAAT
>CACZPQ010000080.1 GCA_902783185.1 uncultured Erysipelotrichaceae bacterium | reverse complement strand
TCCAGGTGCAGTAATATCATATACTGATTCATTAGGAAGCCATACACAGACTATGGATTCAACAGGAAAGAAAGAAAATGTTGAAATTGGTATAATGAATAATATTACATTTGAAGATACAACAGTAGCAAAAGATCCAAATAATTTAGCTAATAATTATACAAAAACTATTAATGTTACTGAAGATATAACAGATGTTTATGTGATGCCGGATAATGCATTATATTGGTTTGGAAATAATGTTTTAACTTATACAAAATGTAATGGAGGTACGGGTGGTTATCAGAACGCAGGAACTCCTTCGGTTGTTGAAAATACAACATTTTTGAGAATAGGAGGTACTTATTTGAGCGGATCTATTGGCTATAAAGATGTTAATATGAGCAATTATAATTCTTTTAAAGCAATTGGATATGTTAACACAAGTGGCATCGGTGGAAGTGGTTCTATATTTGTAGGAAAAAGTAACTCTTTACCGAGCATTAGCGCTTATTCCTATGATGCTTTAGCATCATTTGCTGGTCAATTATCAACTATTACGACAGATGTTTCATTTATAACTGGAGAAAGAGCAATAGGATGTAGCATTCAAATTGGTGGTAGTGGAACAGGAATTGATTTATATGCTCTATGGCTTGAATAATATATAGTGTATTATTATAAACAATATCATAATAATCATTTGATAAAACCTAGATAACAAGAAATTACTATATAATATATTAGTGTCTTTTAAGACACTTTTTATTTGTAAATGTATTGCTAGTCCTCCAAATGATATATAAATAATAGTTAATAATAACTTTATTAAAATAGTATTATTAGATATTATTAAATAATTAAGACCACTAGTTATTTCAAGTATTCCAATAAAATTTGATAAAGAGTTAGGTATTAAAACTATAACAATATTAAATAATACTATTGATAAATAAATATATAATAATATATTAATAGATTCATTTATGGTTTTAACTAATAAATCAGATAAACTTATAGATTTAATAATATTAGTATATTTAGATTTAATTGGTTTTATTAAGTATAAAATAATATTAGATAGTATTTGACTTATAATTATAATGATAGCTATTTTATTATTAAAAATATTACTAATTATAGTATATAAAAATAATGGATTTTGAAAGAAAGAACACTTTATATATTTGTTTGCTTCATTAATAGTTATTATATTTTTATTTAATAAATCTTTTATTAATATAGCATTATTTGGACTACCTGATATAAATGATATTAATAATATATAAACATAAATATTGTTATTAAATAATTTAGAAATATAAACAGGAAAATTATAATTTATTAATATTTTAGATATAATATACATAGGAAGAAAAAAAGAAAGTACTTTAGTTAAGAATAATAAAGATGAATTAATAACTGCATTAACTATTAATGTTTGATTAATAAAAGTAAAATAAATAAAAAAAATTGTAATAATGTATATTAAGATATTTTTTTTCATAACTAACTCCTTTTTTTGATATAATGATAGAGGTGATATTAATGCATAATAAAGTATATGAAAAAGTAATTAACTTCATTAAAGAGAACTTATGGTTTTTTATATCTTTAATTGCTATTATTTTATTATTTAATATTGAATTACCATATATAATTGAAATGCCAGGTGGATATATACCACTTAATGATAGAATTACAATTGAAGGTAAAGATAATATAAATAGTGAATTAGGTATGGCATATGTATCAACATTAAAAGGTAATATTCCATTTATATTATTTAGTTATATTAATCCTGATTTTGATATAGTTTCAAAAGATAAAGTAATGTATGAAGATGAAACATCAAGTGAAATGGAAACAAGAGATAAATTACTTTTAAATGAATCCATCTCTAATGCTACAATTGCTGCTTATTCTGAAGCTGGTGAAAACTTTAATATTGAAAAGACTAAGATATATGTTGCTCATGTAATTAATAAAAACAGTGAGTTTAAAACTGGAGATAATATTATAAAAATAGATGGTAGAGTAGTTAATGATATAGTTGATATACAAAATTATCTTAAAACATTAACAATTAATGATACTGTTAAATTAACAGTAATAAGAGATAATAAAGAAATTGATGTTAAATCCACATTAATTAAAGAAGATGATAGATTAATAATGGGTGTTACTATAGTTAATAATTATGAAATAACTACTAATCCAAAGGTAGAAATTAAAAGTAAAAAAAATGAATCAGGACCTAGTGGTGGATTGATGATGGCATTAACTATCTACGATAAATTAACATCATCAAATTTATCTAAAGGAGATAAAATAATTGGAACAGGAACTATATCAAAAGATGGTTTAGTCGGAGATATTGGTGGTGTTAAATATAAACTAATTGGTGCAATTAACAATAAAGCAAAAGTATTTTTATGTTCTAAAGGTAATTATGAAGAAGTAAAAAAAATAAAAGAAGAGAGAAATTATGATATAATTATTAAGGATGTAGCAACACTAAGTGAGGCTATAGAGTATTTGAAATCGAGGTAAATAATGGCATATTATAATGAAAATTTTAGAGAGGATTTAACACATATTATTAAAGATGAATACTTTGAAGATTGGTTAGAAATAGTAAAGGATATTCTTCTTCATAAAGAGTTTCAAAAAAGAAAACTATTTCATCATCATAAAGGAAATTTGTGGGAACATTTAACTGAAGTATCATATTATTCATATCTTATGGCTAAAACAAAAAATGCTGATGAGAGGGTATGTGCAATAGCGGGATTATTACATGATTTTTATCCTAAAGCTTATAAGTACTCTCAAGAATTATATGATGAAAATCCTGAATATTTAACTGATGTTAAGAAAAAGCAACCAATACATCAAATGCATGGTTTTACTCATGCAGAAGCTGCAGCAAAAAATGCATGGAAGTATTTTCCTGAGTTTATGAATGAAAAAATAGAATCATGTATTAAAACACATATGTTTCCACTTAATATAACTCCACCTAAGTATAAAGAGGGATGGATTGTACAATATGTTGATAAAAAGCTTAGTATAGGATTAATAAATAAAATAAGATATTTATTGGGTAAAAGAAATAAAAATATGTAAAGAAAATGTACAAATTTCATTTTAAAAAAAGGAAATCAAGGATTTACCTAGAATAATATTAGTAGAGGGACTAATTAATTTATTTAATAATTAGTCCTTTTTATATTGAACAGAAAGAAGAATATATATGAAAAAAATAAACAATAGTAATAATAGTTATAATTATGATAATGTAATGGAAGATTATAATGAAATAGAAAAAAATAGTTTTTTGTCAAATGAAAATAATATATTATTAACGGATATAAATAAAATAGATTTATTAGTAGATGATGCTTTTAATCATATTGGACTTAATAAAGTAATTCATTATGGTGTATTAAAAAAAGAAATAATAAAAAAGATTAAAAGTAGTATTTCAAATTATCCAAATAATGGATGGAAATTAAATAAAAATAAATATGAATTAGCAATAAGAGTAGATACTTTTTTACATTTAGTAAATAATAAAAAGTGTTTAAGTAAAAATGATGTAAAATTATTTATAAAAGAATTACCTAATATTGTTACAAATTTTGATAGTGTAGAATATACAAAAAATGAAAAGAATGAAGGTTTAAGATTTACAAAGAAAATTAATAAAAAAACATATATATCATTTTTATTAACAAGTGAAAAAAAGAGTAGATTATTAGCCAAGTCAATTGCTTTGAAATATAAAGACACAAAAAAAAGAAACATATCTCCAAAGACTAATGATACTATTCCTTAGTCAAAACGTCCATAACGAATGGGGTATTTGTTTCTTATAAAAATAATATATCACTGGCATTTAACAAAGTCAATGATATATTTACTAATAGTTATATTCAATTAATAAATAATTATTACTTATTTTTTAATTTATGGTATAATAATTTATCAAGGAGTACAAAGATGAAACGAAGCGAAGTTAATTATAAAGATTTAAGTCCAATGATGCAACAATACTGTGATATAAAGGCTGAACATGAAGATGAGCTTTTGTTTTATCGTGTTGGAGATTTTTACGAATTATTCTTCGAAGATGGAGAAGTTGCTTCACGAGCTTTAGAGTTAACATTAACTGGTAAGAATGCTGGTTTAAAAGAAAGAGTACCAATGTGTGGTGTTCCACATCACTCTGTAAATCCATATATTGAAAGGTTAATTGATCAAGGTTATAAAGTTGCTATATGTGAACAACTTGAAGACCCTAAAACAACAAAGAATATGGTTAAAAGGGGTGTTATTCAAGTAGTTTCAAAGGGAACTTTAACTGATTTAGAAATGATTAATCCAAAAGATGCTAATTATATAGCTAGTATTATTGATTTTGGAGCATGCTATATTTTAACTTATTCTGATATTTCAACTGGTGAATTAAACTCATTAGAGTTGTCTCATAATAAAGAAGATTTAATAAATGAATTATTAAATTTAAATATAAAAGAAGTAGTATTACTTAATTCTGATGATAGTATATTAGTAAATACTATAAAAAATACTTATAATATAAATATATCTTATTCTAAAGATTTACTTGAAAGTAAAGATTTTGAATATTTATATAAAGATTTAGATGATAAGAGAGTAAATGGTTTAAAACATCTTTTATATTATTTAACTATAACTAATATGAAAGAATTAGATCACATTGAAAAAGTAAATATCATTAATAAAGATGAATATTTAGAAATGAATATTCATACAATTAGAAATTTAGAATTATTTGAAACTTTAAGATTAAAAGAAAGAACTTATTCTTTAATATGGCTATTAGATAAATGTAAAACTGCAATGGGATCAAGAAAACTTAAAAGCTTTATGTTAAATCCATTAAAAGACATAAAAAAACTAAATGAAAGATATGATATGATTGAAACTTTATCTAATAATTTTATTATAAGAGATGAATTAAGAGAATTATTAAATCAAGTATATGATATAGAAAGATTATGTGGAAAATTATCTGCTGGAAATATTAATGCCAGAGATATGTTACAAATTAAAACATCTTTAAAAGTGCTACCTGATATTATAAAAAGAGTAAAAGAATTAGGCTTTGATTATGATATTAATGATTTAAAAGATATCTATGATTTATTAGAAAAATCTATTTATGAAGATGCACCAATAACATTAAAAGATGGTTATTTAATTAAAGAAGGATACAATAAAGAATTAGATGAAATTAAAAGTATTAGATCTGGTGGTAAAGATTTAATTGCAAATTTAGAAAATAAATTAAAAGAAAAAACAGGTCTAAAAAATATTAAGGTTGGTTATAATAAAGTATTTGGATATTATATTGAAGTATCTAAAGGTCAAAATAAGTTAGTTAAAGATGAATTTGGATGGGAAAGAAGACAAACATTAACTAATTGTGAAAGATATATCTCACCTGAATTAAAAGAACAAGAAGCAATAGTATTAAATGCTGAAGATAAAATAATTGAACTAGAATATAGTTTATTTATGGAAATTAAAGAAAAAGTGAAAAAAGAAATATTTACTTTAAAAAGAAATAGTGAATTATTAGCTAGTTTAGATGCTATTATATCTTTAGCTGTAGTATCAGATGAATTAAATTTAGTAAGACCTAACTTAATTAATGATAATAAAATAGAAGTTATTAATGGAAGACATCCAGTAATTGAACATGTATCTAAAAACTATGTTGCTAATGATTGTATAATGGATGAAAATACTAATATTTTATTAATAACAGGTCCTAATATGTCAGGTAAATCTACTTATATGAGACAATTAGCTATTATAGTAATTATGGCTCAAATGGGATCTTTTGTGCCTGCTGAAAGTGCAACACTTCCAATAATAGATAAGATATTTACTAGAATTGGTGCATCAGATGATTTAGTGTCTGGTGAATCAACATTTATGGTAGAAATGAAAGAAGCACAAAGTGCGATTCTTAATGCAACAAAGAATTCTCTTATTTTGTTTGATGAATTAGGAAGAGGAACAGCAACTTATGATGGTATGTCATTAGCTCAAGCAATACTAGAGTATGTTGCTAAAAATATTGGCTGTAAAACACTATTTTCTACTCACTATCATGAGTTAACTTCATTAGAACAAGATATTAAAGAAATTAAAAATATTCATGTAGAAATTGAAGAAGAGAATGGAGAAGTAACTTTTTTACATAAAGTGGTTGATGGTCCAATTGACAAGAGTTATGGTATTCATGTTGCAAAACTTGCTAAAATGCCAGATGAATTATTGAAAAGAGCATCTAATATTTTAAAAGTATATGAAGCACATGATACAATGAATAATAAAATCGAAGAACAAGTTGCATTTAACTTCGAAGAACCGGTTAATAATAAAAATGAATTATATCAATATATAGATAGTATTGATATTAATAATTTAAGACCAATAGATGCAATAAATGTATTAGATGAAATAAAAAAATTAAATAATAAATAAATATTTAATTTTTTTTATTTAGATGTTATAATAAAATCAATTAAAAAAGGAGAAATAATATGGCAAAAACTAGATCAGAATTAAGAGAAATAGCAACTATTATACTTTATCAAATTGAAATAAGTAAAAAACAAAAAATGGAATATAATGTTGAAGATATAATTTCAGCAAATCTTGAAGTTGATAATGAATTTGTCAGAGAAATTGTTTATGGAGTTATTACATATGAAAATGATATTGTAAATATTGCAAATAAGTATATTACTAAAGGTTGGACTATAGACCGTTTAGATCAAGTTGGTGCTGCTATATTAAAATTAGGTATATATGAGTTAAATTATACTGATACTCCATCAATAGTAGTAATAAATGAAGCAGTAGAACTTGCTAAAAAATATAGTGATGATAGTGTTAGGAAGATTATTAATGCAGTATTAGATAAAATATTAAAAGAAAGTGAAAAATAATATATGAATATTAATTACATTACAATTAGTGATTTAACAAGATATATTAAAGCTAAGTTTGATTTTGATTCACACTTACAAAAAGTGTATATAAAAGGTGAAGTATCCAATTATAAACATCATTCAACAGGACATTTATATTTCACATTAAAGGATGAAAAATCAAAAATATTAGCTGTTAGATTTTATAATAGATATAAACCACTTGGTTTTGAATTAGAAGATGGTATGAAAGTATTAGTTAGTGGTCGTATATCTGTATATGAACCAACTGGTAATTATCAAATTTATGTTGATGAGATAGAACCTGATGGTTTAGGTGCATTATATTTAGAATATGAGAAATTAAAGAAGAAATTAGAAGAAAAAGGGTTGTTTGATGCTCGTTATAAAAAACCAATACCAAAATTTCCAAAAAGAATTGGTGTTATTACTGCACCAACTGGAGCTGCAATAAGAGATATCTTATCTACAATTAAAAGAAGATATCCAATAGTAGAAACTATATTATTTCCAGCACTTGTTCAAGGACAAGGTGCTAAAGAATCAATTGTTAAACAAATTGAGGAAGCACAAAATTATGATTTAGATGTAATCATTTGTGGTAGAGGTGGAGGTTCAATCGAAGATTTATGGGCTTTTAATGAAGAAATAGTTGCTGAGGCAATATTTAAATCTAAAGTACCAATAATATCTGCAGTAGGTCATGAAATCGACTTCACAATTGCTGATTTTGTTGCTGATGCAAGAGCTGAAACTCCAACTGGTGCTGCCGAAATAGCTGTACCAAGTTATGTTGATATAATTAATTTAATAAATCAATATAAAATTAGACTTAACAAAGGCATTAATAATATTATTAATGAAAGAAAAATTAAACTAGATAGTATAAAAGATTCATATATCTTAAAAAACCCATTATCTTTATATGAGATTAAGAGTCAAAAATTAGATAATTTAATTGATTTATTAAATAAAAATATTAATAATAAATTAAATAATAGTATGGTTAAATATAATAGTATTATTTCAAATAATTTATTACAAAATCCAAATAATATGTTTATTAAAAAACAACATCAATTTGAAGTTTTGCTTAATAAGATAGAATTATTAAATCCCTTAAAAGTATTAGATAAAGGATATAGTGTAGTTAAATTAAATGATAAAGTAATTAAGGATGCTTCAAAATTAAAAGAAAAAGATAATATAAGTATTACATTAAGTAAAGGTGTAGTTAAAGCTACTGTTATAGGAAAGGAATAGATAATTATGGAAAAGAAAGAAAAAACATTTGAAGAAAGTTTAACAGAATTAGAAACAATAGTAAAAGAATTAGAACAAGGAGAAGTTGATTTAGATAAATCAATTGCTAAATATAGTGAAGCAATGAAATTAGCTAAAACTTGTGGTGATAAATTAAACTCAGCTACAGAATCTGTAAATAAAATATTAAAAGAAAACGGAAATTTAGAAAATTTTGAAATACCTAAAGAAGATTGACACATTTAAACACCGATATTATAAGGAATAAAGAGATTTGCATGTCTCTTTATTTATTTTCATAAAATAATTGTAGAAATATTAGATTATATTTGTTATAATATTTATTAGAGTAAGAGGGAGATGTTGTTTGTGACATTAAGTTCAGTGTGGTCAATAATAACAAAAATCATAGATATCTCATTAGTATGGCTAATGTTCTACTATATATTAAAAAATATCAAAAACAACGTTAAAATGGTTTTAATTGTTAAAGGCATTGTTATTTTAGTTGCAATTAAAATTGTTAGTAACTTCTTAAATTTATATACTGTAGGTTTATTACTAGAGTATATTTTGGAGTGGGGTCCAATTGCTATAATTGTTCTATTCCAACCAGAAATTAGAAATGTATTAGAATCTATTGGTCGTAGTCAATTACTTGGAAGACATAAAGTATTAACTGTAGATGAAAGAGAAAAAGTTGTTTACGAAATAATGGATTGTGTTGAATATTTAAAGAAAAACAAAATAGGTGCATTAATAGTTATTGAAAGAGATATGTCTTTACAAGAATATATTACACCTGCAACAAAAGTATATGCAGACCTTACAAGTCCTCTTTTAGGAACATTATTCTTCCCTAATTCTCCACTACATGATGGTGGTGTAATAATACAAGGTGATAGAATTACATGTGCTGGAGCTGTATTTAAGACAAGTATGGATCCAAATTTATCGAAGAACTTAGGTACTCGTCATAGAGCTGCCTTAGGAATTGCAGAAGAAACTGATGCACTTGCTTTAATTGTGTCAGAAGAAACAGGAAAAATATCAATTGCTTCTGATGGAGAACTTAAATATAATTTAACATTAGATGAATTTAGAAAAACATTAGTTGATGAGTTAAAACCAAAGACAGAAGTTTTCTATAATGCTGAAGCAGATACAGATGAGGATGGTGATAACTAATGTCTAAGATATTTAAGGGTATAGCTTCTTTCTTTAAAAATATATATCTATTCTTAGATAAAGTATTAATTACACCAATTAGTAAATTAGTATATAGAATAGGAAAGTTATTAAATAAAAATAATGGTAAAATTGAAAAATTCTTAAATAAAAGTTCTACATTATTATATTTATCTTTAGGATTAGCATTAATATTTTTCTTCTTAATAAATTCTAAAGTAATATCATTTGTAGAAAATGAAGCAGAAATAATTAATAATCAACCTATTAAAGTAGAATATAATAAAGAAGCTTATGTTATTGAAGATTTACCTGAAACTGTAGATATTACATTAATTGGTAGAAAAAGTGATTTATACTTAGCTAAACAATTAGGTGAAAATGAAGTAGTTCTTGATTTAACTGATTATGAACCAAGAAATGAACCATATAGAGTTAAGTTAACATATAATCAAACAATTAATACATTGTCTTATAAATTAGATCCAACATATGTTTATGTAACCATAAAAAGAAAAGTTGCTGCATCTAAGACAATTGATTATGATGTTATAAATCAAGATAAATTAAATGATATAAATCCACAACTTTCAGTATCTAAGGTTGAATTAAATCAAAGTGAAGTTGTTGTTAAAGGTTCACAAGATACATTAGATAAGATTGCTTCTGTTAAAGCATTAGTTGATTTAAATAATCCTAAGTTTACTCAAGCAAATACTTATGAACTTGAAAACTTACCAATAGTTGCTTATGATGGTAATGGTAAGATATTAAATAATGTAGAAGTTGTACCTGAAACGATAAGTGGTGTTGTAACATTTACATCATATTCTAAATCAGTTCCAGTTAAAGTTTTAACTACTGGTGATTTAGTTGCAGGTAAAGCAATTTCATCTATTACTATTAATGGTAAAAATGATTTCAATGTTACAATATATGGTGAACAAGCTGCAATTGATAAGATTACAGAAGTTCCTGTAACAATTGATGTAACTGATCAAGGTAATAATGGTGCTAAAACATTTAATGTTACAATAGCTAAACCAACTGGAGTTAGATATATGACAGAAAGTACTGCATCTATAGTAGCTAACTTTGGTGAAGCAAAACAAAAAACAGTTGAAGTAACAACAATTGACCCAAGAAATGTACCGGATGGTATGAGTGTTAATGCAAGAACTGAAAATGATAAGAAAGTATCTGTTCAAGTAATTGGTGTTCAATCAGTAATAGATAGCATATCTGATAAGGATATTACAGCTTATGTAGATTTAACTGGTTATACAGCTGGAGAACATACAGTTCCTGTTCAAGTTGAAGGAACAGATCCAAGAGCACAATATATTGTTACATCATCAATTAATATTTACTTATCACAAAATAAATAATAAAAGAGATCCTATTCAGGGTCTCTTTGTAAGTGCATTAATAATATTCCAATATTAATTAAACCACATATACCAACTAAGATATATACTACATTAGTTAGCATACTTTCTTTAAATAGTGCTGTAACTAAATTGAAATCAAATGCACCAATTAGTCCCCAGTTTACTGCACCAATAATTGTGGGTACTAAAGCAATTTTTTGCAATGTTTCCATATAAATCCTCTTTTCTTATAAATATTTTAACCAATTAATATCATATTATACTAAGAAATTAATATAATTTAGGAAAGGAGTGAAATATATTGAAAAAAGTATTATTATTGTTAGGTTGTGTATTATTGTTAACGGGTTGTGGAAAGACATCTGAAGACAAATTAATTAAGAAATTTGAAAGTGATGTTAATAGTAGTAAATCTTATACCTTATCCGGAAGTTTAGATATATTAAATGATGAAGATACATTTAATTATAATGTTGAGGTAGGTTATAAAAAGAAAGATTTATATAAAGTAAGATTAGTTAATACAACTAATAATCATGAACAATTAATAATAAAGAATAATGATGGAGTTTATGTTATTACACCTTCATTAAATAAGAGTTTTAAATTTCAAAGTGAATGGCCAAATAATAGTTCACAAGCTTATATTCTTTCCTCACTATTAAATGATTTAAAAAATACTGATAATAAGAATTATACAACTGATGGAGATTATTTAACTATTCAAAGTAATGTATCTTATCCAAACAATCCGGATCTTTCATATCAAAAATTATACTTTGATAAAGATTATAATCTAAAGAAAAATGAAGTTTATAATATGGATAATAAATTAAGAATTAGATTTGTTATTTCAAATATAGATTATAAAGCAAATTTAGATGATAATTATTTTAGTGTAGAATCAAGCGTTGATCCAAATTGTTGTTCACAAGATAAAGAAAGCGCAGCATTAGATGAAATTATCTATCCTCTATATATTCCTAGTGATACATATCTTAGTGGTAAAGAAACAATTTCAACTGATCAAGGTAATAGAGCAATATTAACATTTGCTGGATCAAAAGAATTTGTTCTTATAGAAGAACCAACTATTGCAAGTGGTGAGTTTGAAACAATTCCTGTATATGGTGATCCTATTATGATGAATGGTACAGTTGGAGCATTATCTGGTAATTCACTTTATTGGACAGCTAATAATGTAGATTATTATTTAGCTGGTACTGATCTTTCAACTGAGGAGTTATTAAGCGTTGCTTCATCTATATCTACAACATTAGTTACTGTAGCAGGTAAATAACAACAAATATAAATTTGTTGTTTTTTCTTGAAATATACTTTAATAATTAATATAATATCTACTAGAGGTGTTTAATATGAATTATATGGAAGAAGATAAAGCAGTTAGAAATTTTATTATTATATTTATAATAGTATTATTATTAGTGGTTGGAATTTATTTCTTTACAGTATTTATTAATAAAGATAGTGAAACTAAAAATGATGAAACAAATGCTAGTACTGAAGTAAAGATTGATTATGAAAAAGCTATCGTTGGTACAATGCTACAAGCTAATAATGCTGATTATTATGTTATTTTATATAAAAGCGATGATACTAAATCAAGTGAGTATCAATCATTAGTATCTAAGTATAAAACAAATAAAGATGCTAAGACTGTACTAACTGTTGATCTATCCAATGCATTAAATTCTAAATATTATGATAAGGATAATACAAATTATTATTCAGATAATATAAACGATTTAAGATTTGGTGATATAACAGTTCTAGAAGTAAAGAATAATAAAATTGTAAAATCATTTGATAGTGTTGAAAAAATTAAAAAAGAATGGAAAATTAGTTAACATATAGTTAACTTTTTTTATTTAATTATTATTTTATTTGTGATAATATATTATTAAGGTAGAAGGTGCATAGATGGAAAGACATAGTAAAAAAGTAATAGGTTTTAATATAATTGAAGTTATCATTATTATTATAATAAGTGGTTTAACTGCATCTTTAGCTACTGGTATAATAACAATGAGTAATTCAAGAACATCATCTGGTACAACATATGCTGAATTATTGCAAGATGAAAAAATTAAAAATTTCTTAGATGTTTATGCCGATGTTGTTAATGGTTATTATGAAAATGTAGATAAAGATAAAGCAATAGATAGTGCAATTAATGGAATGATGGATTATTTAGGAGATAAATATACAACTTATCTAAATGATTCTGAAACAAATAATCTAAATAATTCTTTAGCTGGTACTTATAATGGTATTGGAGTAAGTGTTGATCCAAATGCAACCATATTATCTATATTTGATGAATCACCTGCACAAAAGGCTGGATTAAAAGTTGGTGATAAAATAATTGCAGTTAATGATGAAGACGTAACTAATAAAGAAGTTACAGAAATTACTAATATGATTAAAAGCAATAAAGGAAAGATAAAACTAACCTTAAATAGAGATAATAATCAAATAGATATAGAAGTAAATGTTGGCGAAGTAAATAAACCTGCTCTTACCTATGAAACAATGGATAAGAATAATAAGAAAATAGGTTATATATATATAAGTACATTTTCTACAACTGTATATGATCAATTTAAAAATGCTTTAAATAAATTAGAACAACAAAATATATATGGATTAATAATTGATTTAAGGGCTAATGGTGGTGGTTATTTATCTGCTGCAAGTGATATTTCATCAATGTTCATTGAAAAGAATAAAGTATTATATTCTTTAGAGAGTAAAACTGATATTCAAACAACTAAAGATCAAACTGATGAAAAAAGAGATTATAATATAGTCATACTTGTTGATGAAGGTACAGCAAGTGCTTCGGAGATTATGACTGCTGCTTTAAAAGATTCTTATAACAATACAAAAATAGTTGGTACTAAAACTTATGGTAAAGGAAAAGTTCAACAAGTTAAGAATCTAACTGATGGAACAATGGTAAAATATACAACTGCAAGATGGCTAAGACCAAATGGCGAATGTATTGACAATATAGGAATTATTCCTGATTATGTTGTTGATTTAATAAAAAAAGAAAATGGAGATATTGAGGATACTCAATTAGAAAAAGCTTTAGAAGTTATTTTTGAATAAATAACTTTTTTGCATTTTTAAGATTACTTTGTTATAATACTTTTGGAAGAAGGACATATTAACATGAAAGATTTAAAAGTAGGAGATGTATTATCAATACATTGTTATAAACATGATGGAAAACTTCATCGTACTTGGGATGAAGCTACCATATTAGATATTCAAGATGATTTATTAGTTTGTGGTAATGATAAGACAATAGTAAATGAAAGTGATGGAAGAATTCATCAAACTAACGAACCAGCTATATTATTTTTTTATAAAAAAAGATGGTTTAATATAATAGGACAATTAAAATCGCAAGGGTTATTTTATTATTGTAATATTGCTACTCCATACTTAATAGAAGATAACATTATTAAATATATAGACTATGATTTAGACTTAAGAGTATTTCCAGATGGTGCATTTAAAGTGTTAGATAGAAATGAATATAAATATCATAGTAAGTTAATGAATTATCCTGAAGAATTAGATGCTATCCTTAAAAGAGAGTTAACTGAATTAATAAATATGAAAAAGAGTAAAACTCCACCATTTACTAAGGAAACCATTAGAAAATATCATGAATTATATGAAAATATCAAAAATAATTAAATTTTTGGTATTTTTTTCTTGATTAAACATAAAATATGTTGTAATATGTTGTAAGTGTGTGAGTGATTTACACGCAAAAACAACCGGATTTTATTAAGAAAATTAACATCATTTGACAAATTTAAAAAAAAATTAAAAATTTTGTCAAAAAAGTGTTGACTTTGATTTTAAGATTTGGTATATTACTAATGCACTGCGGAAATTTAAGGAAAAACAGTGCATACAAGATCTTTGAAAACTAAGTAAAAAAGTCAATTAATTTGTAGTTTAGGACAAACGAAAAAATTATGATTTAGAAATAAATCTTTTATTTTGAGAGTTTGATCCTGGCTCAGGATTAACGCTGGCGGCATGCCTAAGACATGCAAGTCGAACGAGAAGGCCCATTGATATTAATTGAAAGTTGAAGTGCTTGCACTGATTCTGGATTTTTTTGGATTTGGATTCTCCTTCTAGTGGCAAACGGGTGAGTAACACGTGGGTTACCTGCCCCTTAGACTGGGATACCAATTGGAAACGATTGTTAATACGGAATGTGATCTACGGATTAAAGGAGCCTTTAAAGCTCCGCGAGAAGATGGGCCTGCGGTGCATTAGATAGTTGGTGGGGTAACGGCCT